>JAISNF010000530.1 GCA_031276415.1 Planctomycetaceae bacterium | reverse complement strand
TCGTTGTGGGCGTAATAACCGATATTTGCGTACCAATGTTCGCTTGTTTGAGTCCGCGTCGTAAAGACGATTTTTTTAACGTCCTTCAATTCAGCCTTCTTAAATTCAGACAATAAATCCACATTGACACGATCCGCCGAAGATTCTATCTGCTGGGCTTGAACGGAAAATGCCAAAACAAAAAATGTTAGTAAAAAAGTTAAAATCAAACGCATGGTTTTCTCCTTTGGGTTAAATTTTTTCGACTACAATAATTAAAATGTAATCAGTCTGTTTGAAAAATTCAAGTACAAAGATAATGTTAATAGTGAATAGTGAATAGTTTCGCAAGCGGAATTATTACCAAAATGTTTATAATTCCGCATTGCGACATCTTCCAAATATCAATTGATTCAAAATTATCCCGTCGGGGCATTGCCAATATAGCCGGCGGTTTTAACCGCCGGAATGTTGGTAATGGAACTATATTACAATTTGATTATTCGATATAATTGATACATTTGTACAAGGAAATCATAAAAACCGTTTGCTTTAACTTTTTTTGAGAGTCACTTTAGTTGAAATTGCTGATATTGAAAGGTATAATCCTTAAAAATTAACCGAGATTGTCGGCGTGTTATCTGAATGATTCCTATTTTAATGATTTCATAAAACCGTTTTCAATGAGTTATTTTCAACCATTAATAACTTCAGCGTTTTCCAGTTATTCCGTCAATCGAAACGTTTACGTTGATCGAACGGCGGCTCAGAATAACTTCGTTGAAACTCAGAAAACAGAATCAAACAAAGTAGTTAATGTTCCCGATCCTGATTTTGGAAAACCCAAATCCGCATCCGGTGATATTCTTGATCTTTCTCAGGATGTTCAAAAACAGTATGAGTCCAAACGCTATGAATCCAAGTATGAATCTAAATATGAATCTAAGCCGGACAACAGTAAAACCGACAACATAGATGACAGCATAGAAGCAAATCCTGAAACAAAAAATTCCGGCGATTCTACTACGGTTCAAACCAATGAAACCAATGAAGATTCCGAGAAAACTCCAGAAACAACCGCTTCAAAAAACGGTTTGGGTGAAGCGGAATTAACACCGGAAGAACAACAGCAAGTTCAGGAACTCAAAGCACGTGACCAGGAAGTTCGGATTCATGAAGCGGCTCATGTTGCAGCAGGCGGTCCTTACGTAACAAGCGGTCCGACTTATACTTATCAAACAGGTCCTGATGGTAAATCGTATGCGATTGGCGGTGAAGTTGGAATTGATACCAGCGAAATCAGCGGCAATCCTGAAGCAACAATTCGGAAAATGCAAACGGTTGCCGCTGCTGCACTTGCTCCGGCGGAACCCTCCGGTCAAGATCAAAAAGTTGCCGCCGCCGCACGGCAAAAAGCAGCACAAGCCCGCGCAGAACTCGCCCAACAAAATCGTTTGGCATTGGACGGCAACAAAGAAAATGAAAATTCAAATTCTTCTCAATTGGCAGTCGAAAACGAACCACAATCATCATCATCAACCACAACCAACAATCAGTTAGATGACAATAAATCCGACAAATCCGATAAATCAAATATATCTAAATCAGATATATCAGATAAAAATGTTACGGATTCCGGTTTGTTTTCGGCGATGAAATCTTTTGCCGCCGGACTGACAAAATCAACTCAACAAAGTTCCGCTTATCAGGCTCAAAGTTCCATGTCGTTGGCTTCAATGTCATTGGGTTCAACTTCTCAAAACCATTTTTCTGCTTTCGTTTAATTTTTGTTCAATATTCTTGAATGAGTATCAAGGTTTTGATTGCAATGAGCGGCGGTGTTGACAGTTCGGTTGCCGCTTATCTTATGAAATTGCAGGGGTTCGATTGCCGCGGCGCAACAATGAAATTATTTGATCAGGCGGCTGCTTGCGGAATAACACGATCAAAAACATGTTGCTCTCTGGAAGATGTTGAAGACGCACGGAATGTAGCCCGTCAATTGGATATTCCGTTTCATGTATTCAATTTCGTTCACGATTTTAAGGAACAAATTATCGAACGATTTGTTAATGCATACCAAAACGGATTTACGCCGAATCCGTGTATTGACTGTAACAGATATATGAAGTTTGAGAAATTTTTCCTTCGTTCCAAAGAACTTGATTTTGATTACATTGCCACCGGACATTATGCCCGAATCGAATTTGATACAGTTTGTGGAAGATATTTGCTCAAAAAAGCGGTTGATGAAACAAAAGATCAAAGTTACGTTTTATACGCAATGACGCAACAACATCTTTCCGGTACAAAATTTCCGCTGGGTTCCTTGCGGAAACAGGATGTTCGTAATATCGCAACAGCACATAATTTTGTGAACGCTAAAAAACAGGAGAGCCAGGATATTTGTTTCGTCCCTGACGGAGATTATGCGGCATTTATTGAACGTTATACCGGACAACTTTGTCCGTCGGGTAATTTTACGGACAAAAACGGCAATATTCTCGGAAAGCACAAAGGAATTATTCGCTACACAATTGGACAACGGAAAGGTCTTGGTATTGCAAGAGCGGAACCGTATTATGTTTGTGCGCAAAATGTTGCAGAAAATACGGTCATTCTTGGCGATGAACGTGATTTGTACACAAAAACAGTTTACGCCGACAACATCAATCTGATTGCGTTTGAAAAAATCGGTTCACCGATTCGTGTTACGGCAAAAGTCCGTTACCGCCAAAAAGAAAATTGGGCAACCGCTGAACAAATTGATGACAATCATTTACGTATCGAATTTGACGAACCGCAAAAAGCGGTTGCCAAAGGTCAGGCGGTTGTTCTGTACGATTATGATATTGTTCTCGGCGGCGGAACAATTCAATAATTGTAATCGTAAATGAATGTTTATTTTTAGTCCGCAGATGACGCAGATAATCGCAGATATAAAAAATGTAATCATT
>JAISNF010000497.1 GCA_031276415.1 Planctomycetaceae bacterium | reverse complement strand
AAAATGATATTCTCCTTTTCGTATTCTATTTTGTTTTCAAACCGTCTCTTTTTTTAATTTGTTTACAATCAAAAATCAAGAGAGAACGTCATTTAGTGGATAGTTGATAGTGGAGAGTGGAGAGTTTCGCAATGCGGAATTATTAACGTTTTCCCAATTGCCCCCAATCGGAGGCAATCCCAAAATAGCGGCGGGTTTTAACCCGCCGGACAAAAACGTAGGAAATACGGAATCGTGACCCGATTGAGGACAAAACAACATCAATGCGTTATGTAGCGATGGGTTAAAACCCATCGCTATTTTGGGAAATGCCCCACTGGGGCAATTTTAAAAGCAGAGAATGTCAATAATTCCGCATTGCGAAACTCTCCACTATCCACTCTCAACTATCAACTTTCTTAAAAGTGTTTTCTTTTTTTTCTCTTTTGGCTATACTTTTAGTCGTTGTTTTGTTCCGGTAATGTTTTTGATACCCCAATCAATCAGGAAAAAATATTATGTTTCGACGTTGTGTTTTCTTTTTTGTGTTGATCAGTCTGGTCAGCATGTTCGGCGGAACATTCGGAGGAATTTCAAACGGAAACGCCTTCGGGCAAGGCGCTATGCCCTCCCGCGAAATCCCAACCCCCGAATATTTCGCAATCTCCCTAAATCGCTGTTTTGAAGGAAATTTCGATAAAGCATTGGCAGATTTTAACCGCGATCTACAACGCG
Source organism: Planctomycetaceae bacterium (assembly GCA_031276415.1). Classification (GTDB taxonomy): domain Bacteria; phylum Planctomycetota; class Planctomycetia; order Pirellulales; family Thermoguttaceae; genus WRKP01. Next base: position 2,975 of record JAISNF010000497.1, on the reverse strand, counting down.
CCGTTAAAATGCCCAACGTCAACGGTCAAATGATTCTTTGGCTCGATTCCTTGTGCTATTGGATTATGTGCGGCGAATGTCATTACCAAATGGCACGCTACTCCGAAGCCATGCAAGCATTCAATAACGCATTGCAGATTTATCTGCAACAACCGGAATGGCTCAAAAATATCACCTACACCGGTAATCCGTTGCCAATTCCACGTCAACCATTCACTTGGGGACATTCCGAACGAACCGGCGGAATCGGCAACTTCCGAAACTGCAAATTCCAGATTTATCAGGAAAATGTCAACTTCGTCAACTTAGGACAACAAGGAACCGCCTTAACAAAAAATGCACAACTAAGTAATATTCGCGCTGATGAAATTATCTCGCGAATGGCGTTAATGATTCGCCGGCGTGCCGAAATTCTCGGCGCACTCTCAAAATATGATCCTGAAACCAAAATATTGGTTGAAGTTCTCGGCAACCGTCCTTGTATGCCAAACCATTTTACCGGAGTTTGGGTTGATGTCCTTTACGGTCTCACACTCGCCGCAATGGGCGACGACGCCGCCGCAGAAACACAACTTCAAAAAGGTTTGCTCATGTTGGGACAGTTCGATCACCAACTTACTCCGGTTGCCTTAAATGAATTGGGACATATTGCCGTCCGCGCCAATAAACCGGAAGAAGCGATTAAATATTATCTTGAATCGTCATTTTCCGCTTATCTCGCCGGCGACCCGATTCTGTTGGGCGAAACGTTCCGCAACATGGCGAATGCGCAAAGGTTAATCGACAAAACCAAAACCTTTCCGCCAATTCAAGCCGCTTTGAATTTTTTTAGTACAAGAAGAGATGTCAGCCCGATGATTCTTGTTCCGTTATGCCATGAGTTGGCGGAAGATGCGTTTATGGCGGGAAATGCTAAGGCGGCAATGAATTATCATAACCAAGCCGCCACATTGCTGAAAGGACGGAGTATTGCCGACACTGTTCACGGCGCAAGGAATTATTATCTTGGCGCAATGATTGCTTACGCAAACGCTTCCGCCGATTATCAAAACGGCAAACCGATGATTCTTTCCATGCAAAACGGAGATAAAAATCTTGAAACTGCTCTCGTTTTCATGCGGCAGCGTGGTTCGCTTTGGCTGTATCAACTGAGTATTCTCGAAACGCTTTTTCAGCAAGGTAAAATTACAACACGCGGTACGATTACGATGCGTATTGCCGATGAACTTTACGATTTTATGCTTCGTGAGCCGAACAGTATTGATTGGATATTGCAACCGATGGAGAGTTTAGCCGCAATGACATTTACGCCGCCGACTGCGTTTCAGCGTTGGTTTTTTGTTGCGCTTCAACGCGGAGATCGTGAAAAGGCGTTTGAGATTTCCGAACGGGCGCGCCGTGCTGTTTTCTTTTCATCGTTTAATCTTGGGGCGAGGTTGTTTTCGCTGCGAATGTTATTTGAAGGCGGCGGTGAAAATGTTACACAGGAACAAATTCTTGAACGTCAAACGTTATTGCTGGATTTTGTCCGATTCGGTAAATCATCGTTTGGTGAATTATCGAATCAGGTTCGGGCGGTTCGGACGCAACTTCAATCGATTCCGCTTGTTCCTCAAGACCCAACGCAAATCGAACAACAACGCAAATTACTCCATGAACTTGAAACATTAAGTTTGGCTCAGGAAGCGATGCTTCGTCCGATGGCATTAACCCGAACACAAACATCGAATATTTTTCCGCCTATCATGAAGTTGGAACAAATTCGGAAAGAGTTGCCGGAAAAGACGGCGATGTTGGTATTTACGGAATCGCTTGGAACGTTGTACGGATTTCTCATTGACAATCATAATCTGACGATGTGGTCAATTCTTCAGGAGCCGAGAGCCGATTCGTTGCAAAAACTGATTACGGATTATTTGACTGCTCTTGGTAATCGCGACATCAATTATCCGTTAGCGATTAAGGATTTGGTTGATCCCAATGGAAAATGGAAAGAAACCGGTGCCAAACTTCTCAAACGTCTTCTTGGCAATGAATCGCGTCCGGTTCATTTTACGGAGTTGGTGATTGTTCCGACCGGACAACTTTGGTATGTTCCGTTTGAGTCGATGACGGTGAAAATCGGAGAAGAATATCGTCCGCTAATTGCTGCCGGACGTGAACCGTTGACGATCCGGTATGCTCCGATGGCATCGCTTGGAATTTCGCAAAAAACCGGTCGCAGTGCAACAGCGGAAACATTGGTGATTCACGGAAAATTTGTTTCCAAAGATGCGCCGTCGGTGGCGTTGGATGCGATTGACCGATATGTTCAGGCGGGGATTCAACATTTGGTTCCGATGTCTTCAATAACAAATGAATCATTACCATCTTCAGCGTCTGCTTTTGCGGCGCAAATCAAGCAACTGCTTGTTTTGGACGACATTCCGATTCCGCAAAACGGTTTACCGTTGAGTTGGTCGCCGTTTAATGGAGACAGGACAAAATTGAGGAATCCGGTTGCGAGTTGGTTGAATCTTCCTTGGGGCGGACCTGAACTTATTATTTTACCCGGTTTTCACACGCCGGCGGAGTTTTCGCTCAAAACGCCGCGTAGTGGAGGCGTGAAAACGGTTTTGAATGGCGAGGATTTATTCCTTTCGGCGATGGTGTTGCAAGCGTGTGGTGCGAAAACGATTTTAATTAGTCGGTGGCGGACGGGAGGGCGGGTTTCGTATGATTTAGTTGGGGAGTTTTTGAAAAATTATTCGGGTATGCCTTCGGCGGAATCGTGGCGTCAGGCGGTTATGACGGTTGGAGGTGAGGTGTTGCAACTTAGTGAGGAGCCGAGGGTGCGCTCGGAGATTGGAGCCGAACCGCCGATGGCGAATCATCCTTTTTTCTGGGGAGCGTTCATGCTAATTGATCGCGGCGAAACCGCTGAAAACTCCGATTCCAACTCCTCAGAAAAAGGAAATCTGGATCCGTAAACAACA
>JAISNF010000477.1 GCA_031276415.1 Planctomycetaceae bacterium | reverse complement strand
TCGTTGTCATAGAAATATAATAAACACTGAAGTAAATAAAATCTGCCTAAAACTCGCCTAATAATATCAAATTCAATAAATAATACAAGGTAACTCCAAAAAACGTTTTTTATTTAACACCAGAGAAATTTAACCACAGAAGAAAGTTGAGAGTGGAGAGTTGATAATGGAGAGTGTTCGCAAGCGGAATTATAACCAAAATGTTTGTAATTCCGCATTGCGAAACTCTCCACTCTCAACTATCCACTTTCCTCTGTGTTCTTTGTGGTTAAAAAAACTTATGTCAGAACCAAGACTGTTTTTTGGTGTTGCTCCATATTTTTCGTCGTGCTGTTTTCGCTTCATTTTCAGCAGTTTGAAGGCGTTGTTTGGCACCTTTGGAGAATCGGTATTGGAGAAGTGATTTTGCCAGACCTTCCCGAAGTAAAAGTTCATTGAGCCAGATTTCACCTTTGGGAGTTTGCAGATAAATCATTGCCAGATTTCGCCCGTATTGGTCAACTTGATCCCCGTCAAACGCAACACGAACCCGATTACCTGTCTGAGCAATTACCCGTTTTGTAAAATCGGAGGCTTCCTGACCAAATGGTTGCGGCGGAGTATTGGGTTTGACAACTTCGGGAGTGTCCACGCCAATAAGACGAATCCGATGTTTTACGCCGTTGTTGTCAACCACATCCAATGTGTCACCGTCAACAACATGAACAACCGCCCAAATTCCTTCTTTGAGCGGACTTTGTTTTTTTGACGGCAAAGGTTGATCATTTTGCAAAAAATTTGCCGTTGGAAAGGAATTTTCCACTTTAGCGGCAATTTGATCCCGCAACTTCGGATTGAAAAGACCAATCAAAAAAAGAACCGCAATCAGCAGAATGACCCCATAACCGCCGCGCCGACGAACTTCACGCCGTATTATTTTTTTAATTTGGTTCTGAACCAATTGTTTTGATGCCTTACTCATAAACAATACAATAAACATTTTTATCAAAAAAGTCCAGAGCAGTTTTGTGATCGGATTTCATTATTTTCCCAATTTTCCCAAAATATATTTTCCACAAAAATATTTTCTAAAATTTTCAAGCGTACTGTTTTTCTGCCAAAATGACAGATTTTTGAGAGAACTCTTAACAAAATGAATTTTCGTAAATCCTTGAATTTCAAGGATTAAAATAATTTCAACAAAATTGGCATGAAATTTGTTTTTCCTCTTTTCGTTGTACAACACAAAACCTAACTGTCTATTTTATTTTTAACCACAGAGAACACAGAGAACACAGAGAGATTTTTAAAAAATTATGTCCTTAAAAATGAGGACTTGTAAATATTGTTTGTTTAAAAAAGTAGATTTTTAGAAGTTGCCGTTAAATAACGTTTCGATTCCAATTAAAAATTTCCGCTGTGTCCTCTGTGGTTAAAAAAATTGTGTTTTTTAGAAGTTCCCTATTAACATTTTTTAAGAAAGGAGACAATTATGTACACAGAATTAGTTTATCCGTATCCGTTTTCGCGGGAATTGTTTCGGCGTTTGAATCAATTCCTTTCGATGCCGTCCCTTAATGAAACAGAAGGGATTTTTGGTTCGCTTAGTTCGGGCGAACTGGCAACGAATGTCTGGGAAGACGAAGATGCTTTTTACATTGAGATGGAAGTCCCCGGAACGAAACCGGAAGAAATTGATCTGTCGATTATCGGAACGGAATTACAGATCAAGATTATGCGTTCACACGAAAGTGAATTGAAAAATGGAGAATCGAAAAATGGGCGTTATCTTCGGCGTGAACGGACTTTCGGTAACACCGTGCGGACAATAACACTTCCAATAGATTCTGCGCCGAAGGAATTGGACGCCTCTATCGAATTAGGAGTTCTTTGTGTTCGGCTCCGCAAACCGGAAGAAGCAAAAGTACAAAAAATTACGGTAAGTCCGAAATAAACAGATTTCCGTAATAAAAAAATGTTCCTAACGATTACTTAAAGTATTAAAATTTTATTAAAATAATTGTATTAAAATTAAAAAGAAAGGAGAATAACAATGTCGCTTGTAGAAACAAAAAATAACACAGTTCCTCAAACGAATCAGGAATCAACAGCACCGGAGAAACCGTTTCGTATTCCGCCGGTTGATATCAGTGAATATGAGAACGAATATTTGATTGAGGCTGATATGCCGGGCATAAAAGAGGAAAATATTGACGTTCAATTTCATCAGGGCGAATTACGGATTCGTGGTTTTATGGATGCGCCGGATGAAAAAACGAAACAACGTATTGCTCGGTATCGGCAATTTGAACCGGTTGATTATTATCGTGCGTTTAGAATTGGCGAATCGGTCAATGCCCAAGAAATATCGGCACAATATGTTGATGGTGTTTTGTCGGTGCATTTGCCGAAAGCGGAAATGCTTAAACCGCGCAAAATAGAAATTTCCAGAAAATAAGGCAAAAAATATAACTGTTCCCAAAAATTAACAATCCCGATAATTGACAATTAATTAACAATTTTCGGCAATAAACAAAAGGTAGACAACTTTTCATCATAAAAAGTTGCCTACCTTTTGAATTACCACAAAGAAAAAATAGTCCGCAGATTAGTGAATAGTTAATAGTGAATAGTTAGTAGTGAATAGTGAATAGTGAATAGTGAATAGTGAATAGTGAATAGTTCGCAAGCGGAATTATAACCACAACGTCAATAATTCCGCATTGCGAACACTATTAACTACTAACTATTCACTACTAACTATTTTGCGTCTATCTGCGGATAAATTTAAAAATAATCTGCGGACAATTTTTTTTGCTAAAATGTCTTTGGCTTCTCAAGTTTTTCGTCTATAATACATAACCTTGATTAACATTAGGTAACTCTAAAAACCACAATTTTATTTTTATTAACCACAGAGAACACTGCGTTCACAGAGAAGAAAAATTTAATTTTAAAAAGTTAGGTCGGTGAAAGCCGATTATAAATCAGGTTAATGAACTGTTGCAATGAAAAAAAGGAACACAAAAAATGAGTGCCAATTCCACACAAGTTATTCATTCCACACAACTTATTCCCGAAAATCCCGCCGAAATGTTGGATCGGCAAATCAATGAAACAAGACGTTTCATTCGGCATATTGATCTTTTTCTGTCGTTTTTTTCACTCCTGACAATTCTGCTGGCAGTTTTATTTGCAGCGGTTCTCGCCGATCACTGGTTTTTCACAGACGGTTTGTCAATGCCCTTGCGGTTTGGCTTTTTCACGGTTCTCCTTGTTATTATTGCGTTTTACATTTATCGCCGAATTGTTCCGCTTCTGCTTTACCCCATCAATCCCGTTTATGCCGCAAGATTATTGGAAGAAAGTACGCCGTCTCTGAAAAATTCCATCGTAAATTGGATTCTGCTTCGTAAAGAACGGCTCGAACAAGAAAATTATTACAACAATAAACTGGCAGAACGAATGTTTGACGGTGTTACACAAACCGCCGTGTCCAGTGTGAATAAAATCTCGTCGGAACAGGCGGTCGATTTACGCGGTTTTACTCGGTGGGGTATTGCTCTCACTCTTTGTTGTCTGCTTTTTGTTGTCTATGCTCTTTTTTCGCCCAAAAATCCGTTCACGTCGCTGGTTCGGATTATATTGCCCGTCAGCAATATCGAAAGACCACAGGCGGTGCGTTTTCTCAATATCGAACCCGGAAATACGATTGCCTTGCAAGGCGAAAAATTAACTGTTTCCGCAGAAGTTGTCGGTCAAAGCAAGGAACCGGTTTATCTTTTCTTCTCAACCGATGACGGTCAATTTGTCCGGCAAGCAATTCCAATGTCCCTGCCCGAAGGAAAAACACGGTATGAAGTTTTGTTTCCGCCGGGAAAACAAGGATTTAGCAGCGGTGTGGATTACTGGATTGCCCAAGACGACAGCCGCAGCGGAATTTTTCGTATCAATGTTCGTCCTACTGCATCCGTTGAAATCGTTTCACTAAAATATCACTTTCCGCCTTACACCGGATTGCCGGATGAAACAGTTGAAAATAGCGGTGATATTCGCGCTGTTGAAGGAACGGAAGTCAAAATCGATGTTCGAAGCACGATTCCGTTACAACGAATTGATATTTTGTTCGATAATGATCCGGTCAGAGTTGTCGGGATGAAACTCTCCGAAAACAACCCGTTAGAAGCAACCGCAACAATTATTCTCAAACCCGATCCGCAAAATAATAATACAACAACAATTCGGAATTTTTTGTTTCGGGCAACCGATTTGGAAGGTTACGAAAGCCGCCGAAGCGGTATTTTCCGGCTTGAAGTGTTGCCGGATCAACCGCCGAAAGTGCAATGGGCAGATACCGATACAAAATTAAAAGATGTTGCGCAATTGGATGTGCCGCTCAATCGCGTCTTGGAATTTCCGATTCAGGCGGAAGATCATGATTTTGGTTTGCGGTATTTGCGGTTTCATATTGAGTCCGGCAACAAACAAATTCGTCCTGTGGAACTCTTGAAATCTCCGGCAACCGGACCAACGGAATATAAAGGTTCGATTCAACGTAAAGCGGTTTTCTCGCCGATTACAAGCCGGCTTGCCGAAGGTGATTCCGCTGAGATTTGGGCGGAAGCGGTTGATACAAAATTCCCCAATCCAAATAACGCAACAACACGGCGTATTACTGTACGAATTACCGCCCCGCAAAAACAGGAACAACAAGAAAATAAACAAAATTCCGATGAGAATAAAGATAATGAAAATAAAAATAATAAGGAAAACCAAAACAAAGAATTGAATAAACAAAACGAAAATAAAGAACAACAAGAAAAAAATCAGGATTCGCAAGAAAACACGGACAACCGTGAACAAAATGATGAACCGTCTGAAAAAACGGAAAATGATACGGAAAATAAAGGAGAAAACAATCAAGAGAATGATAAGGAAAACGGCGAAGAACAAGGCAGTGAAAATAACGGAACAAAAGATAATCAACAAAAATCAGATGATACACAAAATAATCAGAATGAACGGGAAGAGAATGAAACGGAACAAGGCAATGAATCCGGTGAGCAGAATAATTCAGACACAAACGAAAATATGTCCGGTAACAAAAATACTGATAATAATAAAACGGATTCGGCAGAAAATGATTCCGGTAATTCCGGTAAAGAAAATTCGGAACAGAAAAATGAGCAGAAAAATAATGATTTATCCTCAAAGAATGATCGGCAGAATAACAGTTCAAAAAAACATGTTAATCCCGAAACACAAGACGGTGATGCAATGGAAGAAATTTTGAAACAAATGAAAAAGGAAGGGAAATTTAATGATAAAAAACAGGACAATAATAGTAACAACAACAACAATAATGACGAACAGAACAATAATAATCAAAATGATAATAATCAAAACAATAACGATAATCAAAACAATAATCAGAACAATGCCGGTCAAGACGCCGATAATCAAAATCACAATTCACAAAAGAACAACGAACAGACTTCCAACCAAAAAGAAAATCAAAATGAAAATGAAACGGATTCAAAATCGGCTGATTCTTCAAAACAAGCGGATTCCATGACAGACTCAAAATCGGAACAACAAAATCAGAATGGTCAGGATTCTGAAAAACAAGGTCAATCGGATGCTAAACAAGAAAATTCCCAATTGAACGAAACAAATAAAACAGATACGAAAAACAATAAACAAACGAACAATGACTCAATAAACAGTGAGCAAACGAATAGTAACGATAAAGAACATTCGGAGGATTTGAACAATAATTCTGAAACGGGAAACGACAATAACCGGCAAGAGAAATCGACTACGGAATCTTCAAAGAAGCCTGAAAATAATTCGCAATCTGTTGAGCAATCTGTTGATGATGTTCAGGATACTCCGGTTGATCCGGCAGACAAAACTCCACGACAACGCGATGATTCGCTTGATCCAAATTCAAAAGAATGTTCCAATCAAGGTAATGATTCAAGTAAACCTAAAAAGTCTGATACTGTTACACCGGATAATTCTGCTTCCGGTGAAGAGGCTGGTAAAAATCAAAAAACAGGACAACAAAAACAAAATGACCAAACACAATCCTCTCAACAAAATCAAACAACAAATGAAAATGAAAACAAAAATGAAAACAAAAATGAAATTGAAAAACAAAATGAAACAACAAAAAATAATCCGTCTGATGAAAATTCTAATCAGCAGCATAATCCCAATCAATCGGATTTACCCAAAAGTGAAAATTCCGCATCGGGCAAAAATCAGCCGAATAATCAGTCGAATAATCAAAGTAAACAATCAAATAATCAACCAAATAACCAACCAAGTAATCAGTCGGGAAATCAAATGAGTAAACAGCCGCAAGATTCTGCTTCAAATATTTTACCGAATGGCGGTCAAGGGGCTTCGGCGTCAAATATTGAAACGCCGCCGGAAGACCCGAATTTGGAATACACAAAAAAAATAACCAATCTTGTTTTGGAATATCTTGAAGATCAATTGAAAACAAAACCCAATCAGGAACTTTTGAATAATCTTGGCTGGACAGAAAAAGAACTTCGTGATTTTTACCAAAAATGGCAAGAGATGTCCGAACAAAGTAAAAGTACAGAAATCAATACCGCAAACGACAACGCCAAATGGAAAGAGGCGTTCAAAAGTCTTGGTTTGAAACCGGCTCAGGATCGGCAACAATTACAAAAATCCCGAACAGAAATTCAGGACAAAAATAAAGTAACAGAATCACAACGATTCACTCCTCCGTCCGCCATCAAAGAACGTTTCAAACAGTACACCGAAGGAATCGGTAAATAAATTAAAGTACAATAAATTAAAATACAATAAGAATAAGTAATTACAGTGAAACCTTTAATTTTAATTGGTTATCGTGGAACCGGTAAAACAACTATTGCCCAAAAAGTTAGTGAACAACTTCAAATTCCGGTTATTGATTCCGATTGGGAAATTGAACACCGCGCGGGAAAAAGTATTGCGGATATTTTTGCGCAAGACGGTGAATCTGCTTTTCGCGATTTGGAGGAATCCGTTATTGTTGAAATTTTGCAACGGAATGATTCCAAACAGTTTGTTTTGGCAACAGGCGGTGGAGTTGTTCTTCGACCGGAAACATGTTATCGGCTTAAAAATGCAGGATATGTTGTTTGGCTTACGGCGGCACCGAAAACAATTCTTTACCGTATTCAAGGCGATTCGGCATCGGCGACAATGCGCCCGAATTTAACGTCATTAACGCAGTTGGACGAAATTGTTAGTTTGCTTGAAAAACGCAAGCCTCTCTACGCCGAAACCGCCCACGAAATAATCGAAACTGATTTCCTCAAACCTGTTGAAATCACCGATAAAATTATTGCTCATTATCAAGCCGACAATAAGTAACTGTCTATTTTATTGACCACAGAATATACAAATGGTAACTTCTAATAACCGCCTTTTTATTTAAGCACAGATTATTTAACCACAGATTATTTAACCACAGAGAACACAGAGTTCACAGAGAAGAAATTTTAATTTTAAAAAGTTATTTTAGATCAAAAATCATTATAAAATTAAATAATCTTTTGATTCCAATTAAAAATTCACTCTGTGTTCTCTGTGTCCTCTGTGGTTAATAAAAATAAATTTGTATTTTTTAAAAAATTCCTAAACGGAGCGGTAAAATCGGTGTGATTGCCAATCTCCGTAATCTTTCATCAAAATTATAGAACAGATTAAATTTCTTGGATAAATAAATAGTCTAGGCAATTTATTGAGGAGAAATTTATGAAGTTCTTTTTAGCGTTCCACATTTTTAGTATTCTGTTATTTATTCCGTTTTGTTCCACAAGTTTTGTGTTTGCTCAAAACGTTTCGGAACTAATTCCGGCGAAAACACGGGAATTGACGATTCCTTTTGAGGTTCGTCCTGATCGTTCTGCCGATCCAATCAAAGAAGTGGAACTTTTGTATTCCCAAAATCGCGGCGTTCATTGGCGTTCTTTTGACCGGAAACCGTTGGAAAACGGAAAATTCGGGTTCAAAACCGAAACTGACGGAGAATATTGGTTTGCGTTTCGAACCATCACACTTTCCGGTGTTATAAAACAATCATCCACTAATACTCCTATTCGCGTCCTGATCGATACAACTCCTCCAAAACTTTCGTTGGAAATAAAACAACTTGATTCGGGAGAAGTATTTGTCGTTTGGAAAGCCGAAGATCAACATTTTCAAATGAAACGTCCCGATTTTTCCGTTTCAAATTCTATTGGTTCGAAAAATGGTTCGGACGATAATTTGAAAAAAAACTGGACATTGTTGAATATTGATGCACGGAATATTCGGGTGATGGATTCCGGTTTGGAAGGAAGTTTCCGGTTTTTACCGGAAAATGGAGTGTCGCAACTGGAATTGCGGGCGTCTATTCAGGATTTTGTCGGGAATCGGGTTGAGAAAACGAGTTCGGTAACAATTAAACCGGTTCAACATGAAAAAATGCCGCAACCAAATACTCCGGTTATAAGAGTTATTCCTGAAAATACGGCGATTCCCAAAACAAATTCTATTTCGTTAATACCGCAACCCTTAACTCCGCCGAAACCTGTTCGGACAAAACAGTCAACAAAAAATTCCTCTTTACAAAAATCCGATACGGAAAATTCGGAAATGATAGAAAATCTTTCAGAGAAAAATAAAAATGAGACAAAAGAAAGTGATACAAATAAAAAGGATACGAATAAAAATGATACGAATAAAAAGGATATGAATAAAAAGGATATTCCGATTCCGATTCTTATATCGCCGGACGGAAAGGTTGCCGAAAAATCGCAACAAATAAAGGATGAGGTTATTTCAAACGAATCGGATAAAATGACCGAAGAACTTCTGGCAAATATGGGAACATTTTTTGAAGGAGGTTTACCGGTTGAAATTACAAAAACTGTTCCGAAAACTTCGGCGACAATAAATTCGGCGACAATAGATTCTGCCAATACACGATCTGTTGTTGGGCGATTTGATATTGAGCGGTCGGTTATTGGGCAACCGGTCACGCCGTCAACGGAGTCGAGATTACCGGTTGCCGGCAGTATTACGGGAATTTCATTGAACAACACATCGACTCAACCGCAGATTATTGTCAAATGGAATGTTGGCGACGTACCTTGGCAAGAGTCACAAATTGATATATTACGCGGTTCTTCCGAGCAAGGACCTTGGCAACCGATTGCCATCAATCTCCGTAATAACGGCGAATATTGGTGGTTTCTGACTTCGTTGGATTTGAACCCGTTTTTTATTATGGTTCGTATTCGAAACATTTATAACGGAACGACTTCCGACATTACACAATCGCCGATCAAAATTGATCCGACGCTATTAAAACAAGGTTCTTTACGTTGAAAAAAATGGGGAGTTACCTTAGCGATTATTCTTAATATTCCGATTAAACTTAATTTTCACATCAAATTGATTATACTTGTTGTATCAATTTGTGAACAAAATAAAATTCTACTTCGTAAATAGTTAAGAATTTCTTCTTTGTTTTCTCTTTACGCTTGTTGTAAATTGGCTATAATAAAATTCAGTTGAGATAGTTGATCCGGTTGCTGAAAAGCAGAAATGTTGTTGCTGGAGTAATATTTTATAGTAACATAAAAGCGGTTGATTATTTTGGCATTTACAAACTTATATTAAACGAATTTTCTAATGAAAGGATTATTTTATGAGTGAACATGTTTTGGTTATTGAATCTGAAGTTGAGTTTAATAGTATAATTCAATCGGGGGTTGTGTTGGTTGATTTTTTTGCGACGTGGTGTGGACCGTGTCGAATGCAAGGTCCTATTCTTGACGCTCTTGCTGTTGAGATTGGGGACAGTGCGAAAATTATTAAGGTTGATGCGGATCAATTTCAGCCGTTGGCGGTCAAGTACGATATTTCGAGTATTCCGACATTGATTTTGTTCAAGGACGGTCAGATTATTAATCGGCTGGTTGGATTGCAGCAGGCGGCAAACTTAAAAACCGCTATCGAAAACGCCTCAACATAAATTTGTCCGCAGATGACACCAATTATCGCAGATGATTTTTTAAATTTGTCCGCAGATGACGCAGATAGTCGCAGATGATTTCGAGAATACGAAACAATAAAACAGACGAAAAAATGTTTTGGTGTTGACAGATTTAACGGGTCATGTATAATCACGAACAATTAATTTCTGAATTTTTATTTTTAAATTTTGGAGACCAAGTTACATTTTGAAAAATAAATTGCCCGAATTTTTGTTCGGGTATTAAAAAAAATCGAGTACGTCAACAACTGTTAAGTCGCTTAGGCGAACTGTAGTTTTTTACATGACAACCGGATTTTTCGGGTAGAAGATTACTATAGTATTTCAAAGTTACGTTGCTCCCGCTAAGGGAGCGTCGCGTGAAATACTATGGGTATAATTCAGCATTACATTTTACAATTGTAATGCACCACTTTTGTCGGTGGGAATAAGCATTTCTTAACAGACGTGTCGCTCCTAATCTAGTAGCGATATTTCTGTTGCCGTTTCTCGGCGTTGAGTTTTTTCCACTTTGTAACAAACACATTATTTGTTATGTAATCTGTTTAAATGTTTCGCCGTAAACATTGGTCGGCGTACTCGCCGACAGGGAATCGGTTGTTGTTCCTGATCACCCTTCGGACGAAATGTTGGGTAAATTAGACCCCGCAAGGGGTCACATATTTATAGAACAAACGGAAATTTTATTTATATTCGACCCCTTACGGGGTCGCATATAAAAACGCAACATTCGGGGCTATAAATATTTGACCCCTTGTGGGGTCAGATTTAGTGGAGAGTTGATAGTTGATAGTGGCGAGTTTCGCGGGCGAAATTATCGCCAAAAGGTGATTAGTAATAGCCAAAAAGTGACTACCGATTGCAAAAAAGTGATTACCGATTGGTCAAAAGTAAACACTAAAAAGCCGGAAATTTGCCGTTTTTGTCCCAAAAACACGGGAAAAAGGGCAAAAACAGGTTGTAAATCGGTTTTATAGGACAGTTTTCTTTTTCTCTGTGATTAATAAAAATGAATTTGTATTTTTTAGAATTTCGCAGCCGGTAATTGTTGTTCAGCGGTTTGTGATTTCCGTACCAACACCCATGCTGGTAAAAATTTCGAGCAGAAGGGAATGCCGCAAACGTCCATTGATAATGTGAATTTTTTGCACTCCGCGTTCCAGAGTTTCAAGACATGCTTGAATTTTCGGAATCATTCCCCCAACAATCGCTCCAGAAGCAAGCATTTCACGAGCCTTTTCCACTGTAATCGAATCAATCATTGACTTGGGATCATTCGGATCGGTTCGGACTCCATTCACTTCACTCACATAAACAAGTTTTTCCGCTTGCAATTCTTTGGCAATTGCGGTTGCCGCAGTATCGGCGTTGATGTTCAAAGCCTGACCGCTGTTGTCGTCCATCAGAGCAATAGACGGAATTACCGGAACAATCCAATGATCACACAAATGCTTGATCGGCTCCACATCAACACGTGTTACCGTACCAACCAATCCCATGTCAATTGCCGTACCGGTTTCATCCTTGAGCAACAACTTTTCACCATAAAGAACATTCGTCCCAAAACAAACACTCAATGATTGTGCCTGACCTTCAAACGTATTGATTTTCGAAACGAGGTGTTCGTTAATTTCTTTACCGAGAACACGTTTGACAATTTCCAGCGAGGCGTCATCAGTGTAACGCCGTCCTTGCACAAAACGCGGTTCCAATCCCGCATCGCTCATTGCTTTGCTAATTGCTGCACCGCCGCCGTGAACCAGTACAGGCTTCATACCAACCGATTCCATAAAGACAATATCCAGCAATAAATGCATCATTGCGGATTCGTCTTCCATAAGACTGCCGCCAATCTTAATAACACTAATCTTACCCCGATGTTGACGAATCCACTTCATGGCTTCAATCAACACATCCGCTTTTTCCATCGCTTTGTCCATTGTCATGGGAAGTGAAAGAGTAAGAGGTTTAAAGTCAACGTAAATTTAATCGGATACGTATGGGAGCAATGCCATAAATCTTGCTCGTTTGATTGCGGCGGCGACAGCGTGTTGGCTGACTGCGGAGCAACCGGTTTTACGGCGGCTGATAATTTTTCCTTGTCGGCTCGTCAATTTTTTGAGGAGTTCGATATCTTTGTAATCAACGAACATTGGATGTGGGCGTTGACCATTGACGACCAATGGATCTTTCTTTTTACCGCGAACTTTTGCTTTGGCTCGTTTGCGTTGTTTGAATTTCGATTTTTTGAATCGAGGCATTGTTTTTTTCCTTGTTTAATTCTTGTGATTTTGGCAAAAATGGAAAAACAAAACATTCGGGAGTGGTTTGTTTTTTACACAACTATTTTCAAATAGTCCCGAATGACCGAAGTAGTTTACCGTTTTTTTTCATTTATTCAAGGCGAGGTCACAGCAAATTAGCGGATTTTTTTTCATTTATTTACCGTTATTCGTTTTATCGGGAACAGCAACAGGGTTACTATTGGCGAGTACGCCGACCAACCTTTGCGGCAAAAGGTTGACTACCAAATAATAATCCCGCCAAATAATAGTCCCGCATTGCGAAACTCTCCACTATTCACCCTCCACTTTCTTCTCTGCGCTCCCTGTGTTCTCTGTGGTTAATAAAAAATTTGTGATTTTTAGAATTTCATAAATCTCAAAAGGTCAATTACACATGTAAATAGGTTAATTACACGTGTAAATGAGTTAATTACACGTGTAAATAGGTTAATTACACGTGTAAATGAGTTAATTACACGTGTAAATGAGTTAATTACACATGTAAATGAGTTAATTACACATGTAAATGAGTTAATTACACGTGTAAATAGGTTAATTGCACGCGTTTTT
>JAISNF010000447.1 GCA_031276415.1 Planctomycetaceae bacterium | reverse complement strand
GTTCCCATTAGGATACAAATTAAAATACTTTCGGCAAAATCAAAAACTTTTATTGTGACTACTGGACGATTTGATTTTTTCCGATAAAATATTGCGAATGTTTTTTCAAAGAAAATCTGTATGGAAAATCCGGCAGGAAAACCTGCCGTTTTCTTATTGATTGTTTTACCCTAAATTATGAAAGGAAAAATTCGTGGTCAAACTAACACTTCGGGACAAAGAATCAATTCAGGATGCCGTTCGGCGATTTCGTAAATTAATTGAACGGAGCGGGATCAAAAAAGAAATGAGACGGCGTGAACATTATGAGAAGCCAAGTGAAATCAAACGCCGGGCAAAACTTCGTGCGATTCGAAGAACCAAACACCTCCAGCGACTTATTCTCAATCCCCGTTTGGCAGCCACGCAATAAGTTTCACTGCCATAATGTATTTTCAAAAAAATCTGCGTAACCTGCGAACTCGTTATAACAAATCGGTAATATTTTATCGATAAATGGTGTTGCGTGTCTTGACAAGCAACACCGTCTGGTGATAATAATAAACTATTGTCTATTGTATTAAAAACTTATCTTGAAAATTTTTGGAAAGAATTAGGCAAAATAATTCCGGTTTATCCGGCAAAATTACTGTAAAATAAACCAATTAGTAAAACTCCTGAATCTTCCTAAATTCTCAAGGAACAATAGTATTATGATTCATTTTGCGATTTGTCTGTACAACGTAAAAATAAGAATCACCAACCCTTCAAAACCCTCTTCCCAATGTCTATCACAAAAGAATTTTTGCAAGATTGTACGGAAAAATTTAACCGTGCAATGAAAGGCGCAAGTCGGCGTGTCGTTATTTGTGCCGGAACCGGTTGTGTTGCCAACGGTTCACTCGATGTATTTCACACTCTCGAAAAAAAAGTTCGGGAAATCGGAATTGATGTTCAGGTTCAACTCCGTTATGAAGATGGCAAACCGGATGGTTCCGCTGATTTTTTGCGTCTTTCCAAAAGCGGTTGTCAAGGTTTTTGCCAAATGGGACCGCTTTTAAGTATCAATCCCGATGGTATTTTATACACCAATGTCAAAGTTTCCGATGTTGACGAAATTGTTGAAACGTCCATCAAAAATAAAGGAATTATTGAGCGTCTTCTTTATGTTGACCGGCATAACAAAAACCGGAAATGCACCGGACAAAAAGATATTCCGTTTTATCAACAGCAAACACGAGTTACACTGAAAGCGTG
Source organism: Planctomycetaceae bacterium (assembly GCA_031276415.1). Lineage (GTDB taxonomy): Bacteria > Planctomycetota > Planctomycetia > Pirellulales > Thermoguttaceae > WRKP01. Next base: position 3,051 of record JAISNF010000447.1, on the reverse strand, counting down.
CGGCGTGTTTGAACCGGAAGATATTTACGAATATATCGCTAATAACGGTTACGAAGCGGCTCGGCGTGCGTGGACGGAAATGACGCCGGAAACAGTTTGTGAAGAGATTGAAGTTTCCGGTCTTCGCGGGCGAGGCGGCGGCGGATTTCCAACCGGAAAAAAATGGAAGTTTGCCCTCAAAGAAAAAAATCCGGTTAAATACGTTATTTGTAACGCCGATGAAGGTGATCCCGGAGCGTTCATGGATCGAAGTGTTATGGAAGGTAACCCGCATTGTGTTCTCGAAGGCATGATGATTGCCGCTCGCGGTATCGAAGCAACAGAGGGCTATATTTATGTGCGTCTCGAATATCCGCTGGCGGTTCAACGTGTTCGCAGAGCGGTTGCTGATGCCGAAAAACTCGGTATTCTGGGCAACGATATTTTCGGAACAGGTCGTTCTTTCCGAATCCATGTAATGGAAGGTGCCGGAGCGTTTGTTTGTGGTGAAGAAACGGCGTTGATTGCGTCTATTGAAGGTGATCGGGGAATGCCGCGTCCCAAACCGCCGTTTCCGGCGCAAAGTGGTTTGTGGGGCAAACCAACAGTGATTAACAATGTCGAAACGCTTGCGGCGGTTCCGTTCATCATGCTCGAAGGCGCAAAAACGTATCGGAAAGTTGGAACGGAAGGTTCGCCGGGGACAAAAACTTTTGCTTTAACCGGTCATGTTGTCAATACAGGTCTTATTGAAGTTCCGTTTGGTACGACATTGCGGAAAATTATTTTCGATGTTGGCGGTGGTGTGATTGATAATAAGGGCGATATTTCAAATGATTATTTCAAAGCGGTTCAGATTGGAGGTCCTTCGGGCGGATGTCTGACGCAGGAACATCTCGATTTACCGCTTGATTTTGATTCGTTGAAAACGGTTGGGGCGATGGTTGGTTCCGGCGGTTTGGTCGTCATGAACAAAGGAACTTGCATGATTCAGATGGCGCGGTTTTTTATGCAGTTCACTCAAAACGAATCTTGCGGAAAATGTTTACTTTGCCGTGAAGGAACCAAACAAATGTTGGCGTTGCTGGATGATATTATTGCCGGAAACGGAACACAGGAAACATTGGACATTTTGGATCAAGTTGCCCGAACCGTTTCAAGAGGTTCACTTTGTGCGCTTGGCAAAACGGCACCGAATCCGGTACTTTCAACGATTCGGCATTTTCGCGAAGAGTTGGATGCTCATGTTTTCCAAAAACGTTGTCCGGCTGGGCAATGTAAGAGTTTAGCGAGACCGGAAATTCTTGTTGATAAATGCAAAGGCTGCACAGCCTGTTCCAAAAAATGTCCCGTTGGAGCGATTACCGGCGAACGCAAAATGCCGCACGTTATTGATGCGGAAAAATGTATCAAATGTGGTGAATGTGCAAGAACCTGTAAATTCGGTGCAGTAATTGGCGTTTGATCGCAAATTTCCGTAATAGTTTACTTAAAAGAACTTCTAAAAACCACAAATTTATTTTTACAACCGCAGATGACGCTGATAAACGCAGATGATTTTTAAATATAAAACAAAAAAAATTATCTGTGATCATCGGCGAAATCTGCGGACAATTCTTTGTTTGAAGAGCGGTTTGTAACGAAGTGAAATATAATTACAATTTATAATTGTTGAGTAATTATTGAGTAATTTTGGAACAATCTTTGGCATGGTTGACATTTTGTTTCTTTCCATTCATAATACTCAAATTCTGATTATGGTTCTGTGGTGATTCATTTTTATCATCTTAACAGGGAATTACAGCAACGGAATATTACGGCAAAATATTACGGCAAAATATTACGAAAAAATATTACGGCAAAATTACAGAATATTAAACTATTTACATCCTTGTAAAACATGAGATTGCAACAGTTTTCGGTCAATATCAATCCGCTTTTATTACGGGAACTTCGTCAACAGGTTCGTAACCGGTTTATCATTGTATTGATTAACTTATATGTTGCGGTATTGGTGTTGGTGTGTTTGATGAATGTGTTGTTTCGGCAAAATGCTCATGAAATTCATGGCGGCGGCGGAATTCTTTTCGGAGGTTTGGCGGTAACAATGGGAATTGCCTGTTTTCTTACTGTTGTCATTTACACCGCCCTGACAACCGCTTCTGAACGAATTAACGGCGATTTAATGTTCACGTCAGGATTAAAACCCGCCACAATCGTTTTCGGTAAAGCATTAGCCGGTGCTATTTTAACGATACTGTTAATGAGTATAACGGCTCCGTTTGTGATGGTCGCTTATTTGTTACGCGGTCTTGATATTGAAATTGTTGTCATTACATTTATCGGCATCTTTACGGCGATTCAGGTTTTCAACGGAATGGCGATCTGTATTTGTTCAAATATTCGGACAAAAATTCAGATGATTGCGGTTTTGGGCGGCAGTTTTTTTGTTGCAATTTTTGGACTTCAGGTTCTTATTGTCTTTACTATCTCGTATCTTTGGGTTGGTCATCGTCATACTAATTGGATGGAACTTGCCGCACTATTTCTGTTTGCCGGAATGGTTTTTGCTATTTTCCTTGCCGGAGCCATTACTTCAATTGCTCCGTCCACTTCAAACCGTTTGCTTCCCATCCGTTTAACAGTAACCGTGATTTATCTCGGTTCACTGCTGATTGCTCTTCTTGTTCCGTCATTTTTCGCAACAAGTAATTCGTTGGTTCCTTGGATTTATTCATGGACGGTTGCCCTTGCAATACTAATGTTAATGGTTGTTTGTGAACGTGAAACATGGAGTGTACGAATTAAACGGACATTGCCGAAACAAATTCTTTTTCGTGTATTGTTGTTTCCATTTTACACCGGAGCCGCCAACGGTTTGATTTGGCTTGCTTTATTGGGATTGGGACTTTTGTTTGTTGTACGAAGTCAAACGGGCGAATCTTTTGATGCCCGTCCATTTTACTGGCTTTTGTTTTCATTTGATTATTGTGTAACGGCAATGTTTATTCGTTCCTGTTTTTTTCCCAAACTGGTTGCGCCGGATAAAGTATTGATGATTATATTGTTTTT
>JAISNF010000392.1 GCA_031276415.1 Planctomycetaceae bacterium | reverse complement strand
AAAAGATATTCCTGTTTATCGCAAAGAAGTTTATGACGCCATTCATGGAACAACTCCACCTCCCCATAAAAATACCGGTAAAGTTAATAATGTCAATAAAATCAATAAAGTCAAAGTTGTTTTACGTTAATCACTTTAATCATTGGTTTGAATAAAATAAAAAAACGCCGTAGTACGAAATTCCGTTCTACGGCATTTTTTATGGTTTTTTACAAATCAATCAAAATAATCCAATCGGTTTTTTAATCCCACCACCATTGACCGGTTTGGAGTTCAAGTTTAACTCCGTTCCGAACTTTGGTAATTTGTTCATTCTCTTCGATTTTAGCGTTGTTGGGTTGAAGAGCGGTTTGCGGTTCAATTTCAACTCCGCCGCCAATCGGAGCCATAAACATACCCTTACGCACCGCCGAACCAACAACCGGCTCCACCCGTGACGGCGCACTGAATGTCTGAACAGCGTATTTTTCTTCGTTGCCAAGAAATTCCATCGACCAACCCGCTTTTCCGTAAAAATCTTCCTTCTGAATGTGAGCGGCACAAACAAGCATGTCAACAAAATTACGAAGTTGAGCAAAAACCAACGATCTCTGCGCCAACTTTGCATATTCCGCCGTGAATGATCTGGAGAAAATCTTGCTGGCTTTATCGATTTTTCCCTTCTGAACAATTCGTTCACCGGTTGCGGTAACTACTTCGTCTTCGGCAACAAGTTTAACACCGGAACCTATCAATTCCATACCGGTACGGTCTTCCGTTAAAAGAACCGATTGATAATCCGGCACGAAAAACCAACGGAAAAGCGCATTTCGATTGGACGGTTCGGCATGATCAATAAACGTATCAATTCGCACTCCGCGCGGAACAGGTTCCACGCCGATTCCAATTTGTTTCATTCGGTAATCCGCCGCAACCATGACACCGGCAGCGTGTGTTGTTGCCGGAATTCCATCAACCCGAATTGTTTGCATTCCGAGATTGTCCCGCAATCCACGAACAAAAGCAACACGACGACCTGGTCCGTCATAACGACCAAAAGATTGTAAAAACTGCTGTAATCGGGCGTTGCCTTCTTCGGTCGGATCAATAGAACAACCAACAACTGCGGTTGCTTCTTTACCGGGCGAATAAGCACGGAGAGCAACAACCAAATCCTGAAGTTCACAGATCGGGCGATTGCTGCTTGCACCCATCATCACGCCTTCATAACCCGGAAACCAACCCTCCGCCGGTCCGGCAATAACAATATCTTTCGATTCGGGAAAATAAAATACATAGCGAATCCGTTGGAGACCGGCAAGATATTTCATTTCCTCCGTAACAACTCCGTTGCCGTCAATAATGGCTTTTTCAAGCCGGTTCAACGAAAGATACCGGATTGGACTTTTCGCCTGAACATCTTTCGGTAAATGAGAATACGACGCTCTTGCCGACCTTAAATACTGCTCACTGACACGACCATAATCAAGCCTGTAATCGCGGCGAACAACTCCACCCGCATCAATCCGAACACCGGAATAATTCGAATACGGATTAGAATCACCGTCATTGTTATTGTTGTTGTTATTGTTCTGTGCCGACAACTCTTTCACTCCCATTAAGGTTGCCGCAAACACACATATCAGGAGAAGCGTCAACAGTGACGTTGCCAATTTTCTGAAATTCATTTTTAACATCTCCATTTTTTTCTTGCTTATTATCGTTAAAATTCCTTCACGTAAAGGAAACCGGAACACCAAAACCTCACGGTTTTTATTAGGAAAGTGTACCTCATGGAAACGATAATAAGAATTTATTTTATCTAATACAAGACAAAAAACCGGTATTGATAAACTTATTTTTGCAAAAACCGGAAAATTTAACAAATTTTCCCGATTTTGCGACCAAAAGATCAACAACCGTTCAACAACCGTGTTTTTCAAGTTTTTCTCTCAACACATCTTGTGTAAAGGGTTTGACCAGGTAATCGGTAACACCGGCTTGAATTGCTTCGAGGACGCGGCTTTTTTCCGCTTCGGTGGTTACCATGATGACCGGAATTTTGGTATCTTGTGCCCGAATTGCTTTCAGCACTTCCAAACCGGTCATACCGGGCATATTCCAATCGGTTAAAACCATATCAAATTTGCCCGGAGCAAAAATCGCAACTGCTTCCGAGCCGTCAGCAGCCTCCGCAACATCTTTAACTCCAACCGCTTGCAGTGAACGCAAAATAATTTTTCGCATTGTACTGGAATCGTCGGCAACAAGAACACGTGTCATATTTCACCTCATAAAGGATATTTTAGGGTTGAAAAATCAATAACAATATCAATACATTAAAATCAATACATTAAAATCAATACTTTTAACTCAATACTTGAATGAGTTCTTTTCTAATTTGGCTTTCGATAGTTTGTTTCATCAAAATAGCGGCAACAGGCAAATCAACGGAAATCGCCACAGAATCAACAAAAGACTGAACGGAACCGGTTAATGAAAAACCATACACTTTGAATGCAAATTCCATTGAATGGGGATTGAGCCAAGTTTCCGTCAGATCAGTAACCGTATAAGTGTGCTGCTGTTTAATTTCTGCGTGTTTTTGTTTTAAGCGTTCTGTTGCTTTTTCCTGACCGAGTTGATGAGGAACTGTAATTTTCACTAAGGGCATAGCAGTTAGGGATTGGTGTTGGAGTGCCTGATTAAGTGTGTGATTATCTGATTAAGTGTTGAGGATTTTTGTTTTGAGTTGGGAAATCAATTGAACCGCCTGATTGATTTCTTCTTTTTGGCGTTGCGGGTCTTCTGGGATTTCGCGTTCGATGGTTAAAGCACCGTTGTAACCGATTTCGTGAAGTGTTTTAAGAAACAGTTCGGCGTTGACCTGACCGGTTCCGAAGGGAACTTCGCGTCCCCAATCGATGCCGGGTTTACCGGTGGTAGCGAAAGCGTCTTTGCAATGAACACCGCGAACATATTGTCCGACTGTTTTCAATGCTCCGATGGGATCGCCGATTCCGTAAAGAATCAGGTTTGCCGGATCGAAATTGATGAACAGATTTTCTCGTTGGACATCGCTGATAAAAGAGAGGAGTGAATTGACGGATTCTTGACCGGTTTCCAGATGCAATGTCTGATTATTTTTGGCAACATGATCGCAAAGCGAGCGAATTGTTTCAACGACTTCTTTATAATCTGATGAAGTGCGGTCGTGGGGGACGAAGCCGATATGGGAACCGATTGCGGTTACGCCGAGTAATTTTGCGAAATCGGATATTTCGAATGCTTCTGTTAATCTTGCGGCTCGTGTTGTTGGTGGGACGAAGCCGACTGTTTGGGCGGTAATTTCGATAGTTTCATAACTTTCGCCTTCGAAACCGAGAAAAACGGTTGTGATAGTGATTCCGTAATCGGAAAGTTGTTTTGTGAAAGCGGTTGCATTTTCGGGGGTTCGGCTTATTTTGTGTGGGGCGTGAAGTTGAATTGTTTTGATGCCAAGATCGCGAACAACTTCCAATTTAACGCCAAGACCGGCGTCAATACTTGCAAAAACTCCAATAGACCAAGGTTGCATAGTTCTATTTTTTGATAAATTTAAGGGAACAAAATAATTTAATCAATGCACAAAATACACGAAGTTATCTAAATATACTTTATAAAAAGGTCAATGACAACAGGGCAATAATAAAAAGGTCAATAACAACCGGTACTCAATAATCCGAATTTATTTTATTCTGTTATCCGCTGTAAATACAAATAAATACAACAGAATATCCTAACTAAATTCGTTAAGACAAAGAATTATAACATTTTTTCGTGAAACGTAAAAGACCAATCTGTGAAAGTTAATAGTTAGTAGTGAATAGTTTAGGTAGGCGATCCCTTCGCCGAAGGTTGTCTAACCTACGGGTCGCAACGGTTGATCGAAAATTACAACAGGGTCAACTGTCGGCGAGTACGCCGACCAATGGTGGGTGAAAGCCCTTCGGCGAAACATTACCTACCTTTTGATTTCTTCATGTTATGAAACGAAAAATTTACAGATATTACCGAAACTGTATTTGTGAAAAATTTTTTTCGTCTGTTTTCTTGTTTCGTATTTTCAAAAATCATCTGCGACTATCTGCGTCATCTGCGGACAAATATTTATCAACGGACTCGTTGTCTTAATTTTTTTTACTAATGAGTGTGCCAATGCCATGCGGAAGCGATTATTTCTTCGATATTGGTATGTTGTGGATTCCAGCCCAATTCTTTTTGGGCTTTATCGGAATTGGCAAAAAGCCGCGCCGGATCGCCTTCACGCCGTGAACCAAACACAGTTGGAATCTCCTTTCCTGTAACTTTTTTTGCCGCGTCAAGAATTTCCCGAACAGAATAACCATGACCAATACCAAGATTGTAAAACCGCGCATCACCGTCTGATAACGCTTCAATACCAAGAACATGCGCCGTAACAAGATCATTAACATGAACATAATCCCGAATACAAGTTCCGTCTGGAGTCGGGTAATCAGTACCAAACACAGTAATATTGTTGCGTTTTCCCATTGCGGCAAAAAGAACCAGCGGAATCAGATGTGTTTCCGGTTGATGATTTTCACCGATGCTGCCGTCTTCTGTTGCTCCGGCAACATTGAAATAACGAAACACCACAAAACCAAATTTCGGATCAGCCGTAACAATATCTTGCAATATTTGTTCGACAAACCATTTTGATCGTCCATACGGATTGATGGGTTGTTGTCTTGTTGTTTCAAGAATAGGAGTTTCTTCGGGTTCTCCGTAAGTTGCGGCAGTTGAACTGAACACAAACCGGCGAACTCCGACACGTTCCATTGCTTCCAACAAACTCATTGCTCCGGCGGTATTATTGCGGTAATAGAGTAACGGTTTTTGAACCGATTCGCCGACACTAATCAATGCCGCAAAATGCATGACGGCGTTGATATGATGTTTACGTAATATTGTTTCGATTTGGTCGGTGTCTTTTAAGTCAACATGATAAAACGGAACATTATTAGGAACCGCCTCACGATGTCCGTAACTCAAATTGTCCAAAACAACCACAGAATGTCCGGTTTCACATAATTTGCGAACCGCATGAGAACCGATATAACCTGCGCCACCCGTAACTAAAATATTCATAGGAATTGATAAATTAAACAAAAATAATGTGTTGACTTTTCAATAATAAAATAAAACAAACAATAATTATTCAGTGAAATCTTCACCAATGAATTTTCACAGATAAATTTTGCAGATAATTGATTTATAGCAATTTTGAGTTTGAAATCAAGAGGTAAACAAATTTCTTAACCACAATAAACACAGAAAAATGAACGCAGAAAAAACAAGTCCGTAGAGGACACTGATAATCACAAATTGCTTTCTATTTTCAAAATAATTTGCGGACGGTTTTAAATTTTATTTGCGGACGATTTTTGTTGCTGTGAATTTTGTGGTTAAGAAGGTGTTTAAGAAAGTGTTTAAGAAAACAGACAGTTACAACTGTTACGTTTTATTTGATTTCCGCAGCAATTTCTGTAACGATGCTTTTCAAAAGACCGTTCGCAAGTCGGGTTCGAATAGTTGTACCGTTTTTAATTTCATTAACGTTTCGGATTCGGTAACCGGATTCGGTTTCGGTGAGACTGTAACCCCTCGCCAGAACACCAAGCGGACTCAATGCGTCAAGAGCCGCTGCCATTTTACTGAATTTTTGAACACTCCCCTGAATCCGGTAATCAATTGAACGCTCCAACCGTTCCTCAAATAAATCAACCGCCCGCCGCCGGTTTTCAATAATTCGTTCCGGTAATACCAATACAGATTGTTTTTCCAAAAAAGATAATTGGTTACGATAAAACCGAAACCGTTTTTCCAATAAGTCGTCAAGTTGACGCTGAATTTGTAACAAACCGCTTGATAACTCGGTGTCTTCCGGAGCAATTCGTTCCGCCGCCTCGCTAGGAGTCAACGCCCGAACATCAGCAGCAAGATCACAAAGCGTTACATCAATCTCATGACCAACACCGGAAATAACCGGAATTTTTGAAGCGGCAATACTCCGAACCAGAATTTCTTCGTTAAACGCCCAAAGATCTTCACGGCTTCCGCCACCGCGTGTTACAACAATACAATCAATCGGTCGTTGCAACGCAAGACGATGAACTGTTTGAACTGCTTCGGCTATTTCCTGCGCCGCACCATCACCCTGCACCCGAACCGGAATAATTAAAACATTAACCCGCTTCGTCCGCCGCCCAAGAACCTGCAAAAAATCACGAACCGCCGCACCAGACGGGCTGGTAATTAACGCAACATTTTGAATAATTTTCGGTAACGGTTTTTTCCGGTTCGTATCAAAAATCCCTGATGCGGCAAGTTTATCATGGAGTTGGCGGAAAGCAAGTTCCAACGACCCAATCCCTTTAGGTTCAAGTTCGCTCACAATCATCTGATATTTGCCTTGCGGCGGATACACGTCCAACCGACCGCGACAAATCACTTCCATACCGTCTTTAATTTTGAAACGAAGTTTAGAAACCGCCGATTTCCAAATCACTGCCGGAAGTTGAGATTCTTCATCTTTGAGCGTCAAATAAATATGCCCGGAACGCGGTTGCATCAGATTGGAAACCTGACCAACCACTCCAACATTGACAAAATTTAATTCAATCAACTTTTTAAGTTGAAGAGTTAATTCTGTTACTGATATTGGTTCCTGCGGAACTGTCGGAAGAACAAACGATTGTTTCGCCGATGTTTGTTTTACGGATATTTGCTTTGCCGACATTTGTTCTTCTTCGGCAAAATTAAAAAGCGGTGTCATTCCGGTTTGTTCCGTTTTTTTCATGTTACGGTTTTGCGATAACATTTTACGTCAATTCTGTAATAATAAAAATAACTGTCTGTTTTATCAATCACAATGTGATATTGTCCGAACTATGATTCGTGTGGTTGTTGTGATTTGATGATTATTCGGTAAAAATTTCGTAATTATTCAGTAGAATTTTCATTGGCACGTTGTGTTTGTTATAAAACATCTAATATTATAAACACTAAATGTGTATTTTCAATTCCCTAATATGTCCACATATATTGAGTAAACATTTTAACATTACAACTAATGTTACTGATAAAATATTGGACATTAGGTTTTCATCTTACTATTTACATCTGTATAAGTTTGGTGAACCATTCTAAATGTAAAAAATTTGAATTACCCTCATTTGCAAACAAAATAAATAACACAGAATGGGATTGCCCCTGGTAAACCGAATGAATTAACAACCGCTAACTCTAATAACCGGTTTTTTATTTAATCACAGAGAAAAGAAATTTGTCCGCAGATTTCGCAGATAGACGCAGATTATTTTTAAATTCAAAATAGGTAACATCTAAAAACCACAAATTTATTTTTATTAACCACAGAGGACACAGAGGAATTTTTAATTGGAATCGAAACGTTATTTAATATTTGACTTTTGATCTTAAATAATTTTTAAAAAATTTTCTTCTCTGTGAACTCTGTGTTCTCTGTGGTTAAATAAAAAAAACAGTT
>JAISNF010000383.1 GCA_031276415.1 Planctomycetaceae bacterium | reverse complement strand
ATTTCCCAAATATCCAGACTTTCCGGTTGTTCCTGCGAAACGGAATGTGTTTGTTCCGACGCTTGCTCCAGTGTTTGCTCTGAATCGGTTGCTTGATCAGGCTTGGAATATTTCGCCTTTGCCTTCATAATTTTTATGATTCCTCTATATTTATGGCAACTTCTAGTAACTAGTTTTTTTATTTAACCACAGAAAATACAATGTTCACAGAGAAAAAAATAATCAGCGTTTATCTGCGTCATTTGCGTCGTCTGTGGACTTGTTTTAACATCCGGCAACAAACTATCTTAAAAATCCGACAAGAGTTTGGGCGATTCGCGGGAGCGGCACTAATGATTCGGCACCGCCTTTTTCGTAGGCTTCTTTGGGCATTCCAAACACAACACATGTCGCTTCGTCCTGAGCAATACATCTGGCTCCTGCATCTCGCATCGCCTTCATTCCATTGGCTCCATCCGCTCCCATACCCGTCAACATCGCTCCAATCGCTTTTTTCCCGACATTTTTAGCAACAGAAAACATCATTTGTTCCACAGAAGGACGATGACCACAACACAATGGAGCATCAAAACACCGAACACACCAACCCATGCCCGAACGAACAACCTCCAACTGTTTACCACCCTGCGCAATCAAAACCCGCCCGTCATAAATCGCATCACCATCAGCCGCTTCCTTGACAATAACCTGCGCAAGACCATTGAGCCGATCCGCAAACATTTTTGTAAATCCAGCCGGCATGTGTTGAACAACTACCGTCCCAATGAAATTTTTGGGAAATCCGCAAATGACTTCACGTAACGCTTCCGTTCCGCCGGTTGAGGCTCCAATAGCACAAATTCGTGTTGAAAGTGCTTGCCCCGCTACTTTTGCGCCGGTGGTTCCGGCTCCGGTTGTTGGTTCGTATTGTTTGTGTTTCCAGTGAGAAACATTCGCAGTAGAAGCAATTTTGACTTTGGTTTTAAGTTCATCGATCATTTGATCAAGATTTCCGTCCTTCGGTTTGGCAACAAAATCAACTGCTCCGGCAGCCATTGCTTCCAATGTGGTTTTTTGTCCCCGCTCCGTCAAACTACTGACCATAACCACAGGAATCGGATATTGCGGCATCAATTTGCGAAGAAATTCAACGCCGTTCATTTTGGGCATTTCAACATCCAACGTTAATACGTCAGGACGCAATTTGACAATTTCATCTCGCGCTTGGTAAGGATCAGATGCAGTTCCACACACATTTATATTCTGATCTTTGGATAAACCTTCTGAAAGAATACGCCGCACTAACGGAGAATCATCAATAATCAGAACACGCACTACTCGAGCCATTGCCAATTACTCCCATAAAAAACAAAAAAATGATTGACTAATTTTTAATAATTCTATTCTAACAGTAAAAAATTACAAGAGACGCCAAGATTTGGGATTTGTGGTTTGGCGTGTGTTTATTGCCTCGTAATTGTTTAACTTGCAATTGTTTAGACTAATTGTTTTAGACCGGTTGAAGTGGTTTTGTTTTAACAAAATGTTTATCGAGGCAAAGTTCTTTTTCGGAAATTCCCAGCGCAATCCCCACAAGATCGGAAAGATAATAAACCGGTAAATTTAGTTGTTCTTTATATTTTTTCTCGATAGCGGGTTGTTTCATATCGAGATTAACATGGCACATTGGGCAGGCAACAACCATACAATTGGCACCATGTTTTTTGGCATTACGAAGAATTTTACCGGACAAATCGGTAATAATGGAATCATCGGCTAAAGTGAGTCCGGCACCGCAACACTCTGTTTTGTAATTCCAGTCGTCAACCGGTTCTGCTCCCAACGCACGGAGCAACTCTTCCATTGAACTTGGTTGCTCGCAGTCGTCGAATTGCAACTCTTTGGGCGGACGAGTCAGCAAACATCCGTAATAACATGCCGGTTTATAACCGTCTAATTTTTTCGTAATTGCGGCGGTGAGTTTTTCAAGACCGATTTTTTGAAAAATCTGAATTAAATTGATGATTTCGGTTTTACCCGCAACCGTATCTTCAACAATTTGAGACATTTCATTACGGAGCGATTCCGAATTTTTTAATTCATTACTAACTTTAATGAGTTCCATCGAACACATGGGACATGGAGCAAAAAGTTGTTCGATGCCGTCGCGTTCGGCGATGGCAAGATTTCGGGCGGGCAAAGCGACTGCCAATTTTTTATTGATATTGTGTGCCGCTGTTGCGCCGCAACAAATCCAATCATCAAGTTCGCGCAAACTAATTTGAAGACGATTCATACATGCCCGAACTGATTTATCGTAATCGTAAGAGGAACCGTGCAACGCACAACCAGGATAATAACCGAAGTCCATTTTTCAAAATTTTTCTAGTAGGTTGGAGTAAACAGCATAACGCCGTAAATAAATGCCGCAATAAATGCTGTGATAAATTTGTAATAAATCTGTAATAAATTGAGCGGGACAATTTTGGGAAACTGTTGCGAGAAAACTATTTCAGGAAACACTTTTCTCCCGCAAAAACAAATTTAAAAACAAAATTAATATTCAATGATAGGGTTCAATGAAGCAACTATTTTAGCCAATTATGAAAATTTAGCAACCAAAGGGAACTTCTAAAAAACACAAATTTATTTTTATTAAGCACCGAGAACACAAACTTCACAGAGAAGAATTTTTTTAAAATATTTTAAATCAAATGTCAATTATAATATTAAATAACGTTTTGATTCCAATTAAAAATTCCTCTGTGTTCTCTGTGTTCTCGGTGGTTAATAAAAATAACTCTGTGGTTAAATAAAAAAATTGGTTATTGGAAGTTACTTTTATTCAAAAATTCTGAGAAAGTTGACGTTGAAGGTTTTGAATCCGATGTGGGTGTATAGATTGATTGCGGGCAGATTTTCTGCGGTTACTTCCAGTGTTACACGCCGAATACCGTGTTGGCGGAAGCCCAACAGTGATTTGAGAAGAATCGCACGACCAATTCCATGACCGCGATAATCCGGTAAAACCGCAATATTCTGGATCCCCCCCACCTCATCCGAAAAACGCATCCCCTGAATACACGCCACATATTCAAAAAGATTCTGCTCGTCACCATTCGCAATTAAAAGAGTCGCCGCCGGTAAAAAAAACGGACTCTCAGAAATCGATTTCATCAAATTCACACATTGTCTGTAATCACGAAAAGTCGGAAAAATCCGTGCATCTAAATCGTTGCGAAAACCTCGATGCTTAATATCCGCATGAACCTCCAACATCTCCGGCTCCCACATAACATACCGAAATCCCAACGGAAGTTGCAATATAGGAAACGAAAAATCCGCAAAATCAAACGCCATCTGGAAACGTTTTATGTATTGTAACGGCATTTTATTGTCCTACCGGTTACAGTATAAAAAACAGTATAAAAAACTGTCAGGAACAACCCAATTTAAAAAAAACGTCTCTCCACGTTCTTTTTATCGATTCGTTTACAAAAGGCTTGCATTCCTTTATTCGGGTGACGTCCGAGGGGTAAAAACGAATCAAATCGGGTTTTGTTCCTGACAGCACGGTATCAAATTGAATACTCTTAAATATTGTACTCAATTATCCAATATTGTTATCAATAATTCTTGCCGGTCTTTTCTTTAGCAGTTTAAGTAATCTTTTATGAATCGACCGGAGTGATTAAAAAAGATTAGTTTGATTAATTTTATGATAATATTCAATGAGTTTATTTTGGTACGAAAGGGAAAGTTGGTAACAATTTAGTGTGATAATGTATCAAGTAAATTTCTAAATTCCGGTATTTCTCCTTCGATATAACTGAACCATTTTTGAGGTTGCCAGATTTCGATACAAACAGCGGCACCAACAACCATTACTTCGTTTCCCGGTTCGACAGCGAGAAATTCACGAAATCCTTCCGGTAACACAAGTCGTCCGCGTTCCGCCAGTTTAATTTCACGATGTCGGGTTGACAAAAGTCGTCCGAGTATTTGCAATTCCGGCATTTTTTGTTCGAGGTCGCCAAGTTTGAAACGTTGTTGGATTAAATCGACGCGGGCGTCGAGTTTTGTTTTCCAGGTTTCTTCGTCCCAAAGGGAAAGGCAACCGGGTCGTTCTTTTGCAATAACGCATTTTCCTGCTGCCGGTTTGAACACTTCCTCAAATTCTCCGGGGAGTGTCAAGCGAAACCGGTCATCCAGTTTACGGCTAAATTCGCCTAAAATGAGTTGTATTGTTTCGGACATGGAAATCGGAACCCGTTATATTTTTTCAGAACCACTTTTGCAACGATTTTCAATAATTCGCAATGACATAACCATATTGATAAAACCTATTATAACACGTTTGGGCGGTTTTCCCACAGGGCGGTTCAAAAAAATATCAAAATTGGGCATGATTCCCACGAGTTCTAAGTGTAGCAGATTCTGATTAAAGGACAAGTATCGGTTAAGGGATTTATAAAAATTTTTTCGATTTTATTAAAAATTCCTCTGTGTTCTCTGTATTTTCTGTAGTTAATAAAAATAAATTTGTGGTTTTTAGAATTTCCCAAAACGGAACTTGCAACCGACCACACCGTAAATGGTCGTAATGTGATTTCGGAAAAATACAAAAAAGTAATTGATATTAAATATATCGAGTGATATACTACCACTTATGGGTACTTCTAAAAACTCAAATTTACTTTTTAAAACCACAGAGAACACAGAGAGCGCAGAGAGGAATTTTTAAAAATTTATTTTAGATCAAAAGTCAATGATAATATTAGGGAACTT
>JAISNF010000367.1 GCA_031276415.1 Planctomycetaceae bacterium | reverse complement strand
CGGATCAAACGGTGATTGCGGTGGAACGTTTCGGAACGCATCTTGCCCGCCTCCTTTTTGAATCTTGCCTCGACGCCGTTAATCAAACGAAAAGAAAAAAATTGTAACTGCCTATTATACTTCTCCCGTTTGGCAATTCGGTTTTCGTTTTTGAACAAAATCAAAAGACTTTGACGGATTTTTAAATAGGGTAACTTCTAATAACTGTTTTTTTTATTAACCACAGAGGACACAGAGTTCACAGAGGGAATTTTTATTTCTCAATCTTAATCCCGTCCCTGCGGGACTTAGGAAATATCACGGAATTTCTACACTAAACCGAGACACTATTGAATAAATACAAATTTTTTTTCTCTGTACTCTCTGTGTCCTCTGTAGTTAATAAAAATAAATCTGTGGTTTTTAGAAGTTCCCATAGAATATTCAAGTGATATATTCTAGATATATTTTAACAAAACCGAAACTTTAATGTGGAATGAGGTATATTAATTTAATCGTATTGTTTTCGTTTGATGAACAAATCTCTTTCTTCACGTCCAAACCGGTTGATTATTCGGAACGGTTTCAGGTAATATTGTTCCGGTTTTATTTTTGTTCGATAAAGTTCCCGAAGATTTTCGATTTCGATTTCAGCAAGTGCTGCCCGTTTATTTTCATAATAGGCATACGTTGCTTTTTGAATATCATTCCATTGATTTGCTTCCGTGTATGAGCCACAAAACGGAACACATAAATCAATCCAACAAGCAATAGTCCGTTTTTCTTCCGGCGTCAACGCAACATCATAATGTGATGGTTCCAAAAATGTCATTAGATTACTTTTAGCGGCTCCGTAACTGTAAGGCGGTAACATTGTCGGGCGTGATTGTGCGCTGACCCAATTAACCAATTGACTGCCATGTCCGAAATTCGTCAGATAAATGTATGATGCCGAAAAATTGCGCAACGCATTTTGTGTCGCATCACCATTGTTCGGAGTACGTTTCCAATCAAATGGTAACACCGTTCCGCTCAAATCAAATGGAGATTGTTTCGTTACGTTATTATTCACGCCGTTATGACACGAAACACAATGTTTATCCCAAATCGGTTGAATTTGTTGCGAATAACTGAAACCTCCGTATTGTTCCTGTGTCGTAAAACCTTTGGGACGATTAACACCAAGATAAGACGCTACTGAATCCAAAGAACCGTAAATGTTAGTATAAGGTAAAAGTTTTTGCGGTTGTTTTTGTATTGCGACGGTCAACTGTGACGGAGCGGTAACAGTTTTATTTTCGTGACAGCCGATACAGGCGAATGTTTCACCGGGTTGAAGTGTTGACCAACTTCGCATTGTCTGGATAACGTAACCTTTTTCGTCCAGAAGTTGAAAGTAAACCGGAGTTCGGGCGGGAACTTCAAAATAAGCACTGCCGTCTTTTTCAACAGTGATTTCGCCGAGAACGTGTTTAACATCCCATGAACCGTTGTTGATGGAAATGGGTGTTCGGGAATGTGATTTACCGCCTTCTCCAATGTTTGAGTTGTACATTATATCTGCGGCACGAAATTCCAATCCGACCACACGAAGTTTTTTGACAAGACCACGCTCAATTTCGTCAAGACCAGGACCGTAATAAACATCCTGTACATAATATTTTCCGGTACTCTGACCAAGATCAACCTGTGACGGTTTGAGCGTTGGTTTTGAACGAGAAACAAGCGGAACGGATTGATTACACGAAATAGTTGGATCATAAGCCAAAAGTTCACGGTGTCCATCCGCCGTCATCCAATAAATTCCGAAGGGAGGATTGTAAATATCGCCGCCTTGCCGCCAAGGATAACCTTCCGGTGAATACGTTACAAGATAATGTTTTTCATCCAATGCATACGGATATTGAAACTGTTCACCGGTTTGACCGAAACGATCCATTTCTTCCTGATAGTGTGTAATTTCCGGTACAGCGGCTTTGCGAACCGGAGCCAGAAAATCAATTCCTGAATTTCCTTGTGTTCCGCGTGAACGATCAACCATGATCAATTTACCGTGTTGATTAACATGATGCCCCGAAGCAATACCAATCACCTTGTTGGTTCCCGGAATACCTCGTGCATGTAAAATTGAAGTTGGAAACCATGAATTTCCTCCATAATATTCCGTTTGTCCCGTACCATCAGGATTCATCATAAAAAGAGGTTGCGGAAAAATTTGTGTTCGGTCATTGTATTCCCAACGAGTATAGATAACTGTACCATTATCAAGAACTTGCGGATAATTTGTATGAACCTGGTCGAAACCAATTCGCCGTAAAAATCTGCCTTCGGAGTTACAAAAATAAAGATTGGAAACCGCCTGCCGCCAACAATCGGTGAGTTGGGTGCAACGAGTCGATTGAAACACAATATCATCATTCGGTAAAAAACACGGTTCCACATCGCTACAACCGTTACCAAAAGTAATTTGCCTGATTTTATGCTGATCAGCCAAATCCATAATATAAAGATGAAAATCATCGATTTCATAATTGTCACGCATTGAGAAAATAATTTTCGTACCATCATACGAAATATTCGGATCACGAATCATTCCGTTATGTTTTTCGAGCAAAATTTCATTACTCACGGAACCGTCGGAATGAACCGTTAACATACAAAGTTTGGCACCGGGGCGGAAATCGCGAATACGTTCTGTGTATTGTTGATCGGTGAGTTCGTCAGTCCATGAATAATGTACAGGACCGCTTAGAACACAGTGTTTTGTATAAACGATTTTCGGAGTTTTTTCGGCAAGCGATGCCAAACGGAGTTGACGCCGTAACTGACAACCTTTGAGATAAAATTTCTTCCATCGCGGATCATTTCCCGAAACAGACGAAAGTTTTTCAAATTCCTCGCGTAACGAAGCAGTATTAAATCCGCCTGTTTCGAGTTCAGCGAGAATTTTTTGCAACATTGCGGTTTCGGTTGTCGCATTTTCTGTTGAAGTAAAACAATCGTCAAGTTTAAGACCGTAATCCTGATACATCCAATCACGGTACAAACGTTGTTCAGTCAAAGCAATTTCCGGCGGATTGGGAGTTGTTGCAAGAATTTCTTCGGGTGGAGAACCGTTAAAAAACGATAATTCGGCAATTTGAAAATTAAAATGTTTTGGTCCTGATTCGTAACTTTCGAGAACGCGGATTCCGATGAAACGTGTTTGAACTTCTTTCCAGGCGATGGCTACTGAATTACCGTTCTGACAATTGGGAATGGAAACATTTCGGAGCAACCAAACGATTTGATGTTCGTCAACGGTATTGCCGTTATACATAAATACGTCAATTTGTTTCGGTAAATATGTACCGGCGGCATTTCGGGACTTCATCACGAGACCGGAAACGGCGATTGTTTTACCGAGATCGGCTACGAGTTCCCCTTCGACGGGAGTTGATCCGTTGGCGGGAATTGTTTCGTTATTTTGTTTTCCGGTTCGGCTCGCGTCCAAAAGACAACAATAAGTTTCGGGATTATTATCGAACATTTTTTCTGCCGAATAAGCATTTTCCGCCGAAGGATATTCTTCCGGTGAACGAATCACGCCAACAGGATAAAATCTCTCCTCAGCCTTCGCCTCAGCCAAAACCGTTGCAGAAATAACAAAACAAATAAAAATTAACACAAATGGTTTCATTGAAATATCCTTTCTAATTCTAATAAAGGTACATAGAAAAAAATCAAATCAAGGTCGCTCTACTTGTATATTGAATATTTTATTCTTTCCATCAGCAATAATGGTTAAACCGGATGTTTCGAATTGTTCATATTTCTTAGCAATTAATTGTTCAACATCAGAGAACATACCTGATGCTCGGACAATTTTACCGTCCGGTGTTTTTTTACCAACAATAACAGCACCTCGAATACAAACTCGATATTCTCCTTTAGGAATACCATCATTATCTTTTAGTGAACCAACAACATAAAAGCCTTCTTTTCCAATCGTTCCTTTTGCTTGTTTTCCATCTTTTTCGAAAATAACAATTCCACATTCTAACGGGGAACCATCAGGAAACGTCACCGTTCCAGAAAGAGGAACATTACGGTTACAACCGAAACAAAGCAAAATTCCCGAAAGACTTAACAGAATTATCAATTTTTTTTGTTTTGTCATTATTATACCTCATCTTGACATAAGTTAATTTTTTTAAGGTAATGAAACAGCTTTGCCATCCTGAACATCTGACAAGTCAGCAAGAATGTCTCCAGAAGTCGTAACGCTAACACCTCGAACAGAACCATCACCGATGAGGAAATTACAAATGCCCGTGTGTGTTTCACCAAACCAGATATAAGGATCAATAGAAGCATTATCATCTGTTTGTCGCAAAATTCCTAATGTTCCATAACGATGATCATGAAGAACACGAGTCGCGTTTTTTATCCCCCACTTAGTGTTAGGATAGGACATCAGATAGGAACCGTCATTATCATTACCTGCACTTATAGAATTATCATCCCAACGACCAAGATAATATGTTAAGGAATAATGTTTTTCCCCAAAGATTAATTGATTACTTGTTCCATCCATCCAATAGGCAATAGTATCGCGAAGAGAAAAATTAGCAATATTCTGCGACAAATCGGATGTTGTATAAATACCTTTACGAAATGGTCCTGAATTGGTTGGATCCATATTAGGAGAAGTATCAATATATGTAAACCAATCTGAATTTCGATTCATAGAAACAAAAGCATAATCAGTTACAGGTCCCATCACCCACCTTGCCGGAGCACTGGTACTTGCAACCATCGGTGTGATTGCTGGCAACGATCTACCTCGTGTTGGACATAAAAATGTCGAAACAGAACCAAATCCGTTGCGATCTGCATCAGTTAGAAGCCCCAATGTGGAACACCACCAAACTTCACCAGTTGGACAGTTATTAATGCCGGTACGGTGAAGATATGAATCTGGTACTGTCATAATAAGGTCATACAATGGTTGTTTCTCAATATAGGGATAAAGCATTGGAAATGTTGTCATACGGTAAATAGCAACGATTGAAGGTGGAAGACCATTCTGTGTGTCGTGAAAATTGTGAACTCCCACTCCAATTTGTTTCATATTGTTCGAACACTGCATACGTCTTGCAGCCTCACGTGCCGCTTGAACAGCCGGCAACAGAAGGGCGATTAACATTCCGATAATCGCAATCACCACGAGAAGTTCGACAAGTGTAAAGCCGAACGGTGAAGAGCGGAAACGTTGTAAGAGCTTTT
>JAISNF010000360.1 GCA_031276415.1 Planctomycetaceae bacterium | reverse complement strand
TTTTTTTCTACTGAGGTTGTTTTGTAAAGAAAAATTAGGTTAAAATGAGGTTGCAGAAAATAAATTCAAAATAAAAATTCAACTGAATAGTTACAATTTGTTAAAAATAATTCCGAATTACGAATTAAAAACATCCGCTAAATTTCCGTGAACGGTTACAAATTGTCCGCATATTTTTGCAGATAATTTTGTCTGCGTAAATATGCGGCTCATTTTTTGTAGGTCAAGATAGACAACTATCCGACAATCCTATCGACAAACATCTTATTTTTTATGGTTTGCCATTTTTTTAACACTAACCCAAACGGAAATTCCGGTAATCATACCGACAATCACACCAAAAATCCCACCGAAAATCACACCGACATCCCAACCGAAAGCCACATCGAAAATCCCACCGAAACCACAACCGACAATCCCAATGAGCAACGTACTGATAATCATGACACCAATGAGAGGAAGAGCAGGAACATCGGCATTTTTCATTGTCTCTTTATGTTGTTCTGTTTTGCGTTTTTCTTCTTCCTGTTTTTGCTGTTCTACTTCTTGTACCATTTTGCGAATTTCTTCCCATTTTTGTCGTTCCGCTTCTTGTTCCGCATTTTTTGTTATTCCTTCGATAATCCAATCTGAAAACTTATCTATCCCGAAACTTCTAAAATTTTGTTTTGGCACACGGCGAACCGTGCCGTTATCGTCCGTGATGATTTCCGTTTCCGCAATCGCCGCCACAGGAAGTAATAATTGTCTAACGTCATCGTTCTTATGAAATTTCTTTGCCCAATTCTCGACCGCATGAAAGAGATAAATAAATTCTTCTTTGATATATTGTTCAAGGTTACCATGTTTTTTTATTTCTGCTTCGTACAAATCATAAGCCGTAAAAACAATAATAATGTCTTGTTGATTTTCATTGGCAGTAAATTTGTCAATAATTTCTTTAAGTGTAAATTCGTTTTCTTTACGTTTCATTTCATCCGGTTCACCGACAAAATCTTGAAGATTCACAACAAAAACAACAAGCGAAGAATTTACCAAATAGTTTAAAATGACGCTCTCAATTTCGTACAAACCGTTCCGGTTTTTGTGCCGTTCAAAAGCAAATAAATTGCGCAAATCCTGACCGGCAACATCAATAAGTTTTACGGGATAAGCGTTGTCGGCAATTTGTAAATTCCATTCTAATTCAAATTTTGTACCGGGCGCAGTTGATTCGTTCCATTCACCGCGATTCAATGTCGCCCACACTTTCTCGACATACATTCCCGTGTTAAAACCTTTTGGATCAAGAAATATTTTATCTTTCCGTTGAGTCATTCTTTTTGCCCAAACAGTAGCCAATACCGTTTTCCCGGAACCTTCAGTTCCTACAATTGCAATCTGCGGAGAAGTTTTAGATGTTGTTGACATTATTGTATTAAAAAATCCTGTAAAAAAAGAACTTGACGGCAACAAATGTAAAACAAAAAACTATTCGTCTGTTTTATTGTTTCGTATTATCAAAAAATTATCTGAGATTATCTGCGGACAATTTCTGTTTTCGTGTGCTTAAAAATAGTAGTTACATTAAAATATGTTAAATCAAAATACCCCAACAATAGGAACTACAATTTATTGCCAGCGAAAGTCCAAACATGCGTTTATTTTGTTTCGGAAAAACTAACACCAGCAACCGCCATTCAACCAGCACAATTATTACCTCCAAAATAAACGTAATTAACGTAATCGGAATATTGTCAAAATTGTAAAGTATCAATAAGAAAAAACAAAGTAATGGATTGGTTATCAAATTTATACAAATCATACTTGTATAAAATAAAGTCTCTCTGACACCCAATAACCAAGCCACCGCACTTTCAATAAGAATTGTCATCAGAAGCGGTGTCAAAAACCATAACACAAGTTGAATAACGGAATCAAACATTTGTAACGTTTTCGGTTGTCTTGGCTGTTTCAATAACCGAGTTAGTTTCCGGTTCCAATTCAAGCGGTGTTGATAATGGTTCTTGTTTATCTCTTGATTTTCGTATAATGTTGCGCAAGGAAATCGCTGATGAAATTGTAATCATAGAAATTACAATCCCCGTAATGATAATCGTATTGATAAAATCTTTATAAGAAGGTACAAGATCAGCCCAAAGTTGGGGAGAATTTGAATTGGTTGTTACACTATTGGCAATTGTTGTAACAGATTGAGAGTTCGGAATATTGGCAGTACCAAATAGTTTACAACCAAAACGTTTTTGAGGTTTTGATGGTTGTTCATTAGGATAATCTTGATCTTGATTTTGTTTTTTTCTATTTTGCTCTTCCTTTCGCGGAAAAGGAGGAATATCAGCCAAAATCAACGTTTGTCCTAATAATATTACAAAAACGATGCACACAAAATTAATAATTCTAAATCGTTTCATTGTTTTCTCTCCTGTTCAATTTGTTTTAATCAAAAAACGGGTACACATTTACTGTTTTGTTAAATTGAATTTCAAATCTATGTTGTAGTAATATACACTAATACCAACGAAAAACAATACAGCGGTCAAAAAACTAAAAATAAAAATTATTTCCACAACCGGATTACAAATTATCGCTAAACACACACCAACAAAATAACCGAATGTTGCCAACCCAAAAGCAAAACCTGAAAATTTTGGTAACAAATTTGAAATTGCTGTTACTGTTATTGGCATTGTCATATTCAATAAAAAAATGGCGGGTATTATTGACCAGACGTAGAGAGTGGAAACATAAA
>JAISNF010000332.1 GCA_031276415.1 Planctomycetaceae bacterium | reverse complement strand
TGCAACGGTTGATCGGGAACAACAACAGGATTATTGTCGGCAAGTATCCCGACACAACATTTCAAGAGTTATAAATATTTAACCCCTAACGAGGTCAGATTTAGTTGATAGTGGATAGTTGATAGTGGATAGTTTTCGCAATGCGGATTACAAAACATTTTGGTAATAATTCCGCATTGCGGAACTCTCCACTCTCCACTCTCCACTATCAACTATTACACCCCCATAGAATTTATCGATAATTCAGAGTAAAATATTCCGAATTGTAAAATATTGGAAAATTATTGCAAAATACTGGGGGAGAACTTCTAAAAACCACAAATTTATTTTTATTAACCACAGAGGACACAGAGAATACAGAGGAATTTTTAATTGGAATCAAAACGTTATTTAATTTTTTAAAATTCCTCTTTGTGAACTCTGTGGTTAAATAAAACCGGTTATTAGAAGTTACTGAATAATTACCTTACTTCGAATGATCCAAAAGAGCAAAAAAATTTGTGTATTTCTTCCAAACTGGCTCGGTGATGCAGTAATGGCAACACCGGCAATTCGCACTTTGTACGAACAACTCAATAATACATCCGCCTTAACCGCCTTGGGTCGCCCCCATATTCTCGAACTTTTTGATGGGAATCCCTGGTTCGACCATTATATTCCGTTTCAAATCAAAAACGCTACGCCCGAACAATCTCAGCATAATATCATTCAACAACTTAAACACGAACAATTCGATATCGCTCTTTTATTTCCCAATTCTCTCCGTTCCGCATTCATTGCCTGGCTCGGTAACATTGTACAACGTATCGGTTACGCTCAATGGGGACGAAGTTTATTTTTGTCGCCGTCAGTTAAAACTCCCCCAGATGATATTTCTCTAATCGATTACTACTTCAATCTCGTCAATGTCGTAACCGGAAAAAATGTACCGGAAGATCCGACAATCCGTTATCGGCTGGAACTTTACACCACACCGGAAGAAGAAAAATTAGGCGACGATATTTGGAATAATCTCGGTCTCCGTTGCCCTGAAAAAGTATTGATTCTCAATGTCGGTTCGGCAAACAGCATCGCAAGAAATTGGTCGCAAGATTATACGGTTGAATTATCACAGCGAATCGTCGATCAACTGGATTTCGATGTCCTCATTAACTGCGGACCCGCTGAAACGAAAACCGTAAAAGAAATCGTTACCCTGACAAAACGGAAACGCGTCTTCTCACTGGCAGATCAACCACTCAATATTCACACCGGAAAAATCTGTCTCAAACGAGCAAAATTAACCGTGTCAACCGATAGCGGACCACTTCATATCGCTTCCGCATTCGGTAAACCAACTCTCGTTTTACTCGGTCCCACCAGCGAAACCTACATCGCCAATCCCTATATTAACCGCTACGTTTTAACACAACATCTTCCGTGTTCACCTTGCTATGCGAAAAAAAAATGCCCCCAAAAACATCACCGCTGCATGAAAGAAATCACGCCCCAACTCGTTTTTGAAAAAATTCAACAACTAATTGTCAATCAATAATTTTAATCACAAATTATTCATCACAAATCATCAACCTCAAATCACAAACCACAAATTAACTGTTTCCGTAAAAATTTTTTTATCACTAACCTTTAAATTCAAGATAATAAAAAATTATGCAAGAATTATTTATTCAATGGCTGGACGAGCGTACCGGAATTCCAACACTTTACGGCAAAATACGGAATTGGAAAGTTCCGGCGGGATGTTGTTGTCGTTTTCTGCCGGCAATGATTATTTTTTCGTTTCTATTACAGGCGGTTACCGGTGTTTTCCTTTGGGTGTATTATAGCCCAAGTGCCTTGTCGGCGTGGGAAAGTCTTTTTTTCATGCAATTTATTCTTCCCGGCGGTTGGATGATTCGTGGAATTCACCATTTTTCGGCTCAACTATTGACGGTTCTTCTTGGGTTGTATTTACTTGGGCTTGTATTTAGCGGTAAATATCGTTCACCAAAAGAATTTGTATTTTGGTCGGCGTTTATACTGTTTCTTTTTTCGCTTGCTTCATCGTTAACCGGCGACTTATTGAGTTGGACGCTTTCCGGTTTTTCGGCGACATTAGTACGTGTCCGGTTTCTTCAAATGATTCCGTTTATTGGTGAGCCGTTATTCCGTATTGTTTGTGGCGGTACGGAATTTGGAACTCTAACAATTCCGCGATTTCTTGTTCTTCACATTTTAGTTTTCGGCGGCGGATTTTTTGCAATAATGATTCTTTGGCGTTTTTTCGATCATCGTGCCGCAACTTTTGCCGGTCAATGCAATACTCTGCATAAAATCCGGCAAGATGTTCAATCCGATGTCAAAACGTCAAAAAATAAATGTAATGGTTATTGGGTTCCGTTTTGGTCAAGTGAAGTGCTTAAATGTTCACTTGCGTGGCTTTTTGTTATGGCGGTGGTTTTGATACTGGTTTATCGTCAACCGATTTTGCATGCGATACGTCCTGATTTATTTTCTGTTCACGAAAATTTACCGCGAGCGGCTTCGCTTGGGGTTCATCTTGGTGCGCCGGCAGATCCGGCGAGTTTTCACGATGCAGCCAGACCGGAATGGTCATTCCGTGCGTTGTATCATTTTTGTAATCTTAAAGTCAAAGATGAAAACGGCGAGACGGATGTTTTTCCTGGTGAGCAGAAATATATTCCGATTTTTATTGTAACTGGTTGTCTTATGTTCTATGTGGTTTTGATTCCGATAATTGGGCGTTTGAAAATCGGTCATTATTTCAATGTGATTATGGTACTTTTTTTGTTTCTTTCGGTGTGTTATTTGACGTATGCGTCTTATCATCACGATTATTTTGATCCGTCGATGGAGAGTTTTCGGCAAGACGCGGCGAAGGCGGAACAAATTGCGGAACGAGCGATGGAGTTATGTTTGGCTCCTGACGGTATTCCGCCGACGGGTTCGCTGACGTTACTTCAACGTGATCCGATGCTCCAAGGACCGGTTCTTTATGCGCAACATTGTGCAGTTTGTCATCCGTTCAAACCGTTGGACGGCGAACAGGAACATTCTGATTTCAAACCAATTCCGTGTGAAACTCCCAAAGCACCAAATTTGTACCAACCAATTCGCAAAAAATGGATCGAAGGTTTTTTTGATGCCAAGCGGATCAGAAGTGACGATTATTTTGGCAAAACGAAATTTTCGTCAGGTTCTATGGTTGATTATGTTCGTGGTGAACTCAAAGATATTTCGCAAGACGAAGATGAGGACGGAAAATTATTGGATCAACTTATTGACGTCTTGTATTCTGATGCGCAGCGTGAACGGATGCGGGTGGAAACTCCAAACGGTGTTGAAGGTTTAACGAATGAGCAGTTGGAACTGTTTGTAACATTTAATTGTGGTCAATGCCATAAAATTTATGCGCAAACGGAAAAACCGATAATTCAGGGACCGGAGATGCGGGGTTATATGTCACGTAACTGGATGATTGGGATGATTGCGGATCCGGTATCGACGCGGTTTTATGGTCCGGCGATTGGTAAAGACAAGGGCAATGACGAGATGCCGTCGTTCTATCTTTCACCGGAAGAATCGGTTTTGAGTTTGCAAGAGATTGAAACGCTTGTTGATTGGTTGCGAGGAAAATGGTATCGTTTCCGTGTTAATTCTCCCAACGCAGCAGCAACAACCGAACAACAACCGTAAATTGGTCAAGAATGGGAACAATTACAGGAAAAAATGGAATACGTTATTGTAAACGGACACCAAGTATCAGATAATTCAACACGTTTTGGAATAAGATCATTGTTTATTTTGCCGTTGTTTATGTCATGCGCGAAATGATAAGATAATTGCAACATAGATAATGATCAAAAATATTGCTAACCTTTTAACTTCTGTTTTTTATCATTTCATTAGTCTATGCAACGAATTATGCTCAAATCAAAAATCCATCGGGCAACTTTAACCGGTACGGATATTGATTACGAAGGAAGTATTACAATTGATCCGATTCTTTTGGAAGCGGCGGATATTTTGCCGAATGAGCAGGTTCACGTTTTGAATCTCAATAACGGTTCCCGAATTATCACTTACGCTATTGAAGGGAAACGCGGTTCCGGAACAATACTTCTCAACGGACCGGCGGCACGCGCCGGAATAGTTGGCGATGTGGTGGTCATCTTGACTTACGCCCATGTTGACGAAAAAGAACTCCCTCAATATAAACCAATTATCATTAACGTCGATAAATATAACCATATTTAGAACGGCAGGTTGTAAGTGAATCAGATAAACAACTAAAATATTGCGTGAAATTTTAAAGACATTGTTAAACTTTATGCAGGAATTACCGAAACTCAATAATGTTGCCGTTGACGACGAACCGGAACCCAAACCAAAACTCAAAAGAGATTTAGTTCCGTATTGTATCTTTTTTGCCGTAATATCGTGTCGTCTGATTCTTAGTTGTGGCGGTGTTTCGGCTCCGATAATTACTTCTTGGAGAAGTTGGGGACTGACTATGATAATCATATTGTTGGCGGGAACTATTGTTGACCGTATCGGAAAAAAATGGTACAGCGTAGAAATCGCAGAAAAGATACACGAATATTATATTTGTACCAGTGTATCATTGTTGACATTTTTAACATTCCCTCCTTATTACACTTCCTCTTAAAAAAATGACTCAATATCTTGAAGCCAAAGCCGGACGAATAACACCGGAGATGATTATTGTTGCCGGGCAGGAATTTCTGGAACCGGAACTGATCCGAACAGAAATCGCTGCCGGACGACTGGTTATTCCGGCAAATAAAATTCATCTGGCAAAAAAACTTCAACCTATTGGTATCGGTTCCGCCTTGCGAACGAAAATCAACGCCAATCTCGGTAATTCCGCTTTGACCAGTGATTCTCAATGTGAAATTGCCAAAGTTCAATACGCAATCAATTACGGGGCGGATACGGTTATGGATTTATCGACCGGTTCTGAAATTGATTTGTTACGGCAACGGATTATTGACGAGGTTACGGTTCCGGTTGGCACGGTTCCGCTGTATCAGGTTTGCGAGCAACTTGACGATATTCTTGATATGACTCCGCAGAATTTTCTGGATGCGGTTGAACATCAGGCAAAACAAGGTGTTGATTATATGACGATTCACGCCGGATTATTGCAACAACACCTGCCGCTGACGGAACACCGGTTGGCGGGAATTGTTTCACGCGGCGGAAGTTTGACCGCCAAATGGATGGTTGCACACAAACGTGAAAATCCCTTTTACGAACATTTTGACGACCTTTGTGAAATCATGAAGGAATACGATGTTTGTTGGAGTATTGGCGATGGTTTGCGACCGGGTTGTTTGCATGACGCTTCTGATGCTGCTCAGTTTGGTGAACTTGACGTGATGGGAGGTCTTGCGGTTCGGGCGTGGGAAATCGGTTGTCAGGTAATGATTGAAGGTCCCGGTCATATCCCGCTTGATCAAATTGAAATGAATATCAAACGTCAAATTGAAGTGTGTTATGGTGCGCCGTTTTACGTACTTGGTCCGGTTGTTTGTGATATTGCTCCGGGTTACGATCATATTACCAGTGCAATCGGCGCAACACTTGCCGCATTTTACGGAGCGGCGATGTTGTGTTATGTAACACCGAAAGAGCATCTTGGTTTACCGAACATGGAAGATGTCCGGCAAGGCGTAATTGCGTACAAAATTGCTGCTCATGCCGCCGATGTTGCCCGAAAACGCCCGCACGCACGTGAACACGACGACGCCATGTCTCGTGCCAGATTTGCGTTTGATTGGGAAGAACAGTTCCGGCTTTCTCTTGATTCGGAACGTGCAAGAGAATATTACAATGAATCACGAAAAAATGTTGTCGCCAAAGGAAACGCCTGCCAAAATCCAAACAGTGAAACCGGAGAACCCGAAAAATATTGCACAATGTGCGGTCCCAAATTCTGCGCCATGAAAACAACCCAAGAATTACGCCAGTTACAACAAAAGAAATAAACCTGTTTGTTATAATTCTTAAAAATATCCGTTCACCATAACTCAAAAGGAATTGCTGTAATGAAAACATTATTTTATGGTTTGGGGAAATTAATTTATGTACTTGGACTGATTATGTTTAGTCTGGTTAATTTTGTGTTTTGTTTGATTAAGTTTATTGTTGTATTATTATTTCGTAGTGTTGGGAAATCGGTTTATGCTTTGGGTTTGATTTTGTCTAATTTTGTTACTCTTGTATTTATTCTAATTACTCTTGTATTTAATTTAGTTCGGTTTGTGTTTGCGTTGTTTTTTTTAGTCATTACGGGGAGTGTCCTGTTTTTAATAACGGTTTTAATTGGTCTCGTTATTTCTTCTTTGTAAGTATTAACTATTACGTTATCGAAACTATTACAGTAATTTATAACCGATAAAATGAAGGAGTTTTTAGATTGTCATACGTTGTCCAGTTAAAACAAAAAATGGAACCTCCATTACAAAATATCACCTGGAATATTCTATTTGCCAATCCTGTAAATTCTGTTAATCCTGCCGAAATTTGTTGATTTTGTTCAAAAACGCAAACCGAATTGTCAAATGTGAGAAGTATAAAAATGTTGTTGACTTTGCCTACCTCTTGATTTTCAACCGTAAACAAATTAAAAAATGACCTGTTGAAATGGAAGATGGAAAATGGAGATTGTTGCAAACAATTGATTCAAACCAATTCAAATTCCTTGCTTTTCATTAAACTATTGTAACTCACGAAGATATTTAAAACATAAACAGTTCTATTATTTTATTTGCAATGTTTATAACTCTTGACGGCGGTGATGGTTGTGGTAAAAGCACTCAGCAAAAACGGCTTGGGCATTGTTTTCAATCGCAAGGTTATGAGGTTGTTTTGTGCCAAGATCCGGGAAGCACAACACTCGGTAACGAAATTCGCCATATTCTTTTACACGGTCATGAACTTAGAATTGATAACAAAACGGAAATGTTTTTGTTCATGGCTGCCCGCGCACAAATGGTTGAAGAAATAATTCGTCCGGCTCTTAAAGCGAAAAAAGTGGTTATTTCCGACCGGTTTTTGCTTTCGAATTATGTTTATCAAGGTTACGCCGGCGGAATTTCGTTGAATACATTGGAAACGGTTGGTCAAATCGCTGTTGAAGAGATTACGCCGGACTTAACAATTATTCTGGACATTCCGTATGAAAAAGCGGTTCAACGAATTGAAAATCGTAATGTTTTAGACAGAATGGAACAAAAAGGCGAACAATATCATCGTCA
>JAISNF010000224.1 GCA_031276415.1 Planctomycetaceae bacterium | reverse complement strand
GCGTGAGGCGGCAAGACGGATGATGTGTACAAATCACCAGAAACAAATTGTGCTGGGAATGCACAATTACCACGATGTTCATGGCTATTTCCCTTCATCAAATCGCCATTATGAACTTTGTTACGAATTGGCGAAAAAGTACGACGGAATTTGGCCTTCCACACAAAGACTTGGAGAGCGTAATATGATTGGTTACGTTCCGTTTCTGCTTCCCTTTATTGAGCGATCTTCTCTTTGGGACGATTTTTGGAAACAAGCCGATAGTGCCTGCTGTCCTGCTGCTCCTTTGTCTCCTCAAGTTTTTTACAGACCGCATGAAACAGGAACTGCTCTCTGGAGGACAAAAATCAATACATTGATTTGCCCATCAAGTCCTGATGCCGTATCAAATACTAATTCGCAAACAGGACCGATTTCCTATCGGTGTTGCCGCGGCGATGTCTTACAACGTTATGATAATCCAAACGGACGCGGTGTTTTTGATACTGGGTATTGGACAAACGGTTCCTCTGTTTACATTCGTCGAGTTACTGTTAAGGATATTGTCGATGGAACAAGTAATACAATATTATTTAGTGAGGCTGTTAATGGACCTGCAAATGGTTCTCCAAGTGGTAAAATCAAAGGTTCCGCTGTAACTGGTTCAGGACTCGCTAACTTAGGTGGTAGTGTCCCAATTGTCAATCCGCAAGATTGTTTGAATACTCGTGGTTCCGGCGGAGAATATGCATTGAGTTCTTCAATCACGCTTGCATCAACACTTTTGGGACGTCAATGGGGAGGTGCGGAATCTATACAGTCACAATTCTTCACTATTTTACCACCTAATGCACCAAGTTGTATGGTTTCCGGTACTTCGCAGGCAATTCTTATGTCCGCATCCAGTATGCACTCCGGCGGAGTGAATGTTGCTTTGGCGGATGCCTCTGTTCGATTTGTATCAGAAACGATTGATGCTAAAAACTTCGATCTTTCTTCAATTACGGATGTCAACAACTATCGCCAGTTTACGGTTGGTGCTTCCCGGCATGGTGTTTGGGGTTCACTCGGTTCCTGTTACGGTGGCGAATCCGTGTCTGTTCCATAGACATTTTGTAAGTTTGTGTGTGTATCCAATTCCGGTAATAAACTGAAATAAAATTTTATCGGAATTTTCAATTCAAATTTTTTATATCGTTGCATATTTTGTACAAAAACATTTTTTTATAAAGGATCAGAACAATGAAAAAAAGAAATCCAATTAGTTTCGGTTTTACTCTTGTTGAGTTGTTAGTAGTAGTTGCCATTATCGGAGTGTTAATTGCTATTCTGTTGCCTGCCATTCAGGCGGCACGTGAAGCTGCAAGACGGATGCAATGTACCAACCATCTCAAACAAATGGCTATTGCTTGCCATAACCGACACGATGTTTATGAGTTCTTTCCGTCCTCCAGCCGGTCTTATGAACTCTGTTACGAATTAGCCAATAAATACAAAGGTGTTTGGCCCCCCACTCAGGCACGTGGCGAACGTAATATGATCGGTTATGCTCCGTTCCTGCTCCCATTCATTGAGCAAACGGCACTTTGGCAAGATTTTTGGAATATGATGGATAGTGCCTGTTGTCCTGCTGCTCCATTGAGTCCTAAAGTTTTTTACTATCCCCATGAAACAGGATCGGCTTTGTGGAGGGCAAGAATCAATACATTTATGTGTCCTTCCATGCCGGACTTGGACTCGTCCATCGATAATCATACGGGTCCGCTTTCCTACCATTGTTGTCGCGGTGATGTGATGTCACGCTACGATCAGCCGAATGGACGTGGTATTTTCGATCCAGGATATTGGGATACTGTACGTCGCGTTTCTATTGTCGATATTACCGATGGAACAAGTAATACCGTGATGCTCAGCGAAGTGGTCAATGGTCCTGCATTGGGTTCACCAAGAGGGTTGATTCGCGGTTCCGGTGTTTCTGGATTAACCAATCTCGGCGGTAGTCCTGCAATATCCAATCCGCAGGATTGTTTGAATACACGAGGTACGAACGGAGGTTATAACCTTACATCACCTATTACTCCTGATACAAATCGTTTCGGAAGAGCTTGGGGAGCACCACAAATTTTCAACTCACAATTTTTTACAATTCTACCTCCCAATTCTCCAAATTGTCATGCTTCTGATGTCAATGGTTATCTTATAGGTGTATCCAGTATGCACTCAGGCGGAGCCAATGTAGCTATGGCAGATGCTTCGGTACGTTTTGTATCGGAAACTATCAATACGAAGAATTTGGATTTGTCTTCAATCGTTACAGATGCGACAACAGCAACTGAGTACCGTTTACGCACAACCGGACATTCCCGACATGGCGTTTGGGGAGAACTCGGTACATGTAACGGAGGCGAATCAACTACTGCCCCATAATCGTTTCGTTTAATTTTTTACTACAATATTACAACTTTTAAGGAATTAAAAATGAAAAAATTATTTTTGGTATTTTTTAGTTGCTGCCTGATTAGTTTCATTGTATCAGGATGCGACAATAATATTGATACAAATTATGTTGAAGGTGTTGTCAAACTGGATGGACAACCTTTGCCCGGTGCCAGCGTGACTTTTATTCCTGTAGCAGAAAATGGAGAATCAGCCGGAGGATTTTCAGATGATAGCGGATTGTATCGTCTTACTTCCACTTATGGAAAAGGCGGGAAAGGTGCTCTTACGGGAGATTATATTGTTATCGTTACAAAATCAAAGTCTGTTCCGCTGGAAAAACCAATCACATACGATGACGGCTCAGTCACAACAGAAACAACGGAACATATTCTTCCTGCAATTTATCGTGACCGAACAAAATCACCGCTTAAATTCAGCGTTGTTGAAGGAAAAAATAGATTCGATATTGATTTATCGGCTAAACCATAAAATAGACTCGTATCTATTAAATTGTTTTTGGGCATGATAGAATGAATTATTGTTGTTTGTTTTATTTTGTAACTATTTACATTAATTGGGAAAGTATAGAACATGATATATCGGATTTTTATTTGTTTTATTATTTCCGTTTCGTTTCTTTTTGCTGAAGATCAAACAGAATCGGCACGGAAAACATTACGGAAATCGGTGGAGTTTTACCGTAAACATGTTGCAACGGAAGGCGGTTATCTTTGGAAATATTCTGCCGATCTTTCGTTACGAGAAGGTGAAAATGTTGCCGATGCCCAAACGGTTTGGGTACAACCACCAGGAACTCCAACCATCGGATTGACATTACTCAAAGCCTATCGTGTTACCGGTGATACTTATTATCTTGATGCTGCTCGCGAGGCAGGAAATTGTCTGTTACGTGGACAACTGCGAAGCGGCGGATGGACGTATTCGATTTATTTTGACGAAGAACGACGCCGAAAACACAGTTATCGTGTTGATCCTGTCCGTTCCTCAAAGAGTATCAAAAATATTTCAACTCTTGATGACAACACAACACAATCGGCAATCGCGTTTCTCATGGAACTTGATGAAGCGTTGGAATTTTCGGACAAAATGATTCATGAAGCGGCTCTGTACGCTTTAGAAAGACTTCGTGAAACACACGTTCCGAACGGGGCATTTCCGCTAGCTGT
>JAISNF010000208.1 GCA_031276415.1 Planctomycetaceae bacterium | reverse complement strand
ATGACAACGATATTTCAGGAAAAAACGATTAAATTTCTTGGTAAATCAACAAATCCGGCATCCAATGAAATTCTTACCAAACTTCTTGGTCATTCGGTTGATCGTATTCGTACCCTTGCGTTTGATTGTCTTTATCTTCGGAAAGACCCCAAACTTTATTTGCTTCTATTCAAATATTTTATTCAGGACAAAACCTATTGGTTACAGACGAAATCGTTACAGCGTGATCGTCTTTTCCGTTTGACGGACGCGGCGTTTCGGAATGAGGATGATGTTCTTCACGATGCAGCGGCGGCAATTATTCTGGAACACAAACTTTATGAAACACTTCCGGCAATTCTTAACAATCTGGAAGGAACCAACGAAAAGCGAGCCAAAGAATCAAGAACGATGGTTCTCCAACTTGCGGAATTATTTTATGCGGATTTGCTCAATGCTTCCGAAACAGAACGCCGGAATTTTGATAAACGCCGCGAATGGTTTATCGAACAACTTGACGGATCGGTTAAGCGTTACACGGTTCACGGGATTGACGAAATACTGCAAAGTCTTTTAATTATTACGAAAAAAGATTTTGCAACGATGTTGACACTTGCCAACGATCATCGTTCTGCTGCAGGAAAACGGGTTTCCGAACTGCTTCTTACCGGTCAACACGGAAGTTATATTAGATTGTTACTCAGTTATCTTTGTGATCCTGACAGTCCGGCGGTGATGGATGAAATTTTGGTAAAGCGTTCGGATTCATTTTTTGTGCGTAAGATGTTGGAATTTGTCGGCGTCAATCCGTCTTCTGAATTTCAGGATGCATTGAAACGGTTTCGATCTTTTGCCTGGTTTACGCCGAAAAATCCTGAGTTACCGAAATTGGTTCAGGGTTTGGAACCGTGTGCTGTTCAATTGTTACAGTCGAGCAGTTTTCCCAAATATCAGATGATTGGTCTTTATCGTTTCTTTTTTGAGAATCCGTCGGTTGAATCGCGTCGTGCTGCGGCAGTTGCGGTGCGTTCTTTGGTTGGTGATGATGTCAATGCGATGCTGCTTAATTTCGTCAACAATTCCGATGCCGAAACAACATCCATGTTATTCCGTATTCTTAAATCCCGTGAAGTAAAAGAGTTGAGCGCACAATTTGAACAATTAATCAATCGGCGGGAAACAGAAATCCGAAAGGCAATTTACGAAACAACTCCCGAATTTCATATTGAAACATTTATGTCGCGGGTTAGCCAGATGACGGCGGAATCTGCCAAAACGACAGGTCATTATGTTTACCTTATTGATCCGAACACATTCACGGTCATTCGCGATGATCTTTTTTCGCCGATTCCGGTTCATCGTTTTTCGGCATGTCTTGCTGCATTGGCAACCGGTTTGAGTGTTCAATTTGTAACACGATTAATTGAACTTGCGGCGTCGGATGATGAAATCAATGTTCGTAGTGCGGCTATTTCTTCGTTGTCAACGATATTAACAAAGGAATCTGTTGAAACTCTTAAACATTTGATGAGTGATAAATCGATGGTTATTCGTAATGCCGCCACGAACGCTCTGAGAAAATGGATGACCGATTATCAGGCAACCGTGTCAAATTCCGCAGGATAATATTTTTAGTGAATAGTTAGTAGTTAGTAGTGAATAGTTTCGCAAACGGATTAAAAACATTTAGACAATAATTCCGCTTGCGAAACTATTCACTATTAACTACTAACTATTAACTAAAAAGCGTCATCTGCGGATAGTTTTTCTTGTAACGAATTGCTCTTGATTTTTAATTTGGTCTGTATAGAATAAAAATTGTTCTTGTTAATTGAATTGAATTCTAAACGTAAATTCAAATACGAACAGTTTCGACATTTCCTCTGTATTCTTTGTGGTTAAGAAAGATAATCATTTTTAGGAAAGGAAATATTTATGACTAATCCGACTAATCTGAATGACAAAACGGTATATCTTGTTGCCAGTGGTGATTCGCGGCTTTCCGCCAATCAGGATTGTTGGGCGGAGCAGGAGAAAATGGAAGCCGCACTTATTAAAGCGGTTGAGAAACTCGGTTATCAAATCAAACGCGGACATGAATATAATCCTGTTGAAAAACACGGTTTCATTTCATCACAAAAAATGGGGCTTGATGTTTTTTCAAAGTTGGATTCGAAGCGTCCGATTATTGTTGCCGAATCGGTGTGGCAATATTCGAATCATGTTTTTTCGGGTTTATACAGTCATGCGGGTCCGATTTTAACGGTGGCGAATTGGTCGGGAACGTGGCCTGGTTTGGTGGGAATGTTGAATCTCAACGGTTGTTTGACAAAATCGGGAAAAAGATATTCAACACTTTGGAGTGTTGATTTTACGGACGAATGGTTTTTGAAACATTTGGACGAATGGTTAAAAACGGGCAGAACGAGGCATGAGATTTCGCATGTTAAGCCGTTTTCCGCTGCTAAAATTTCGGATGTGGATTGGGAATTGGGTCGGAGACTTGCCGAGCAATTACGTTCTCAAAAGGCGGTGATGGGGATTTGCGATGAGGGTTGTATGGGGATGTACAATGCGATTATTCCTGACGAATTACTTTTTCCGCTTGGGATATTTAAGGAGCGTCTTAGTCAGTCGGCTTTTTATTACGAGACGACTCGGGTTTCAGATGCGGAAGCCCGTGAAGTTTATGATTGGCTTGTTAAAAGCGGGATGAGATTCCATTTTGGTCGGGACGAGAAGCGAGATTTAACTCCGCAACAGGTTCTTATTCAGTGTAAGATGTATATTGTTGCGGTTCGGATGGCGGATCGGTTTGGTTGTTCTATGTTTGGTATTCAGTATCAACTTGGTTTGAAGGATTTACTTCCGGCGAGTGATCTTGTGGAGGGAATGATGAACAATTCGGATCGTCCGCCGGTTAAAAGTTTGGACGGTCAACGGATTTTGTTTGATGGCAAGCCGGTGTTGCATTTTAACGAGGTTGACGAGGGGGCGGCGTTGGACGGTTTTTTGGATTCTTGTGTTGCTGGGGTGTTGGATCAGCCGCTTGAAACAACGCTCCATGATGTACGTTGGGGCGACTGGGATCATTCCGGTACGGTGAAGGATTTTGTTTGGGTATTCCAGATTAGCGGTGCTGCGCCGCCGGCTCATTTCAAGGGCGGTTGGCGGGGTTCGGAAAGTTTTCGGCAGACGCCGACTTTTTTTCCTTTTGGCGGGGGGACATTAGCGGGGATTGGCAAACCTGGTGAAATTGTCTGGTCGCGGACATTTGTAGAAAACGGACAACTTGGAATTGATCTTGGTCGTGGTCGGGTTATTGAGTTACCGGACGAGGAGGTGGAGCGTTGCCGGAAGTTGTGTACTTATGAGTGGCCTGCTGTTTTTGTGGTGTTTGACGGAATTTCGCGTGATCAATTTATGGCGAGACATCGGTCGAACCATATTCAAATTGCTTATGCGGACAACGCCGCTCTTGCTGACCGCCGAATCGCCGTGAAAGCAGCAATGGCAGAATCGCTGGGAATCAAAGCATTCCTCTGCGGAAATTTCGGAAAAACAATTGATTGTAGTGAATAGTGAATAGTTGACGCAAGCGGATGAAAAACATTTTGGTAATAATTCCGCTTGCGAACACAATTAACTACTAACTATTCACTATTAACTAATTTGCGTCTATCTGCGGACGAAAAAAGTTAAGAGTTGGTTTAAGAATTTATGCTCGGCTTAAAAAGTCACCGGTTCGGGTGTCCACACGAACAATTTCACCCTCGTTAAGATATTCAGGAACCTGAATTTCAAGACCGGTTTCAAGAGTTGCCGGTTTTGTGCGTGATGTCGCGGAATTGCCCCGTGCCGCCGGATCACATTTGATCACTTTAAGCGAAACCGCCGTCGGAATCTCAATACCAACACATTCGTCATTGTAAATCAACGCCCTAATTCCTTCCAGTTCCTCCGAAATATATTGCATTTCCTCTGCAATATCCGCTTTTTTCAAACTGTACTGGTTATAATCCAGATTGTCCATAAAAATACAATCATCCGCATCACTGTACAAATATTTTACTTCACGCCGTTGAAAGTCTGCCGAATTAAGCGATTCCGTACCTTTAAGTGTTATATCGACTTTCTGTTTCGTAACAAGATTCCTTGCCCTGAATTTATAAAGAGTTGCGGCGCCGCGTGCTGACGGCGATTGGACATTGATTCCTTCAATAATACAAGGCGAACCGTTGTAAACAACAACCTCACCACGCTTAATTTCCTTAGCAATCATAATCGTTAATAGTACGTTAATAGTGAAAGTGGACAATGGATTCGAAAAAGTGATTCG
Source organism: Planctomycetaceae bacterium (assembly GCA_031276415.1). Lineage (GTDB taxonomy): Bacteria > Planctomycetota > Planctomycetia > Pirellulales > Thermoguttaceae > WRKP01. Next base: position 4,124 of record JAISNF010000208.1, on the reverse strand, counting down.
ACCGGGATTCGTCAATGGGATTCGATTGAACTCGTGTTTGGCAATCAATTTATTATTTATTTTCCACTAAATAATTACTCCGCTTGCGGGATCAATAGCAATTCCTTTTGTGAGACGGCACAAAATTTCAAGGACAAAAACCAACATGTTCGGATCAATCCGTTCAAATTCAGCACTGTCTTCCGAACTTTCATTTTCATCAGTTTCTACGCCGTTAACGATACAATTTTCGTAAGAATCCGGATCAAAATGAAAACGTTTTTTTGGATTAGGCATTTGTTGATTAGACGTTTGATTGGGCAACAGTTTATCGGAATAGTTTCTAATGGAAAGGGGAGGTAGTGCTGTTTTATTTTTTTCGCGCGGTGCAAATTGCAACACGGGCATTTTAACAATATCAAATTCGGATGTTCCGGCGGTTTGTTCAAAGTGAAGGATTTCGAATTTTGCTCTATATTTTTTGGCATTAAGTAGCCGTTCTTTTTCTTTTGGAGTACAACCTTTTTCGAGTAATTCGGTGAGCAAACTGATTTCGGAATGTACATTATTTCCTTCGTGGTAAGCAATTTCCAGAGCGGCGTGATCTTCGTAGGAGGCAACAGTCATTGAGGCGAGAGTTCCGTTTGGTTCGGCTTTATTGTCGAGAATTGTGAGGGTGCCGGCGACATGCCGTAGTTCCCGACGAACATCTGACAAACGCGGACGCATTACCGGATCAAAAAGCACAAAATATGTTTCGCGCCAAGTGTAACGTTCATCGCTGAATAAAGACATCGTAAATAAAAGAATACTAGGAAACAAATCAATGCCAAAAGATTATTAAAATCAACACGTGTTTCATTGTAAACCAGAACCAATATCAATACAAGTATTGCATCATTATTTTTAAAAACGTCCGCAGATGACGTAGATGAACGCAGATTATTTTTTAAAAACGTCCGCAGATAACGCAGATGAACGCAGATTATTTTTTAAAAACATCCGCAGATGACACAGATGAACGCAGATTATTTTTTATTTTATATTTAAAAATCATCTGCGCTCATCTGCGTAATCTGCGGACACTTTTATTTTTTTCTCTGTGAACTCTGTGTTCTCTGTGGTTAAATAATCTGTACTTACATAAAAAGGCGGTTATTAGAAGTTACCGTTGGCAATTTGTGTTATTGTTATTATTGTTACTGTATTTTAAAAGGCGTTGTGTTGGAGATATTCTGCGATTTGTACGGCGTTGGTGGCGGCACCTTTGCGGAGATTGTCACTCACACACCAAAAGGCTAAACCGTTTTCCAATGACAAATCTTCCCGAATCCGACCAATAAAAACTTCATCACGCCCCGTACAAAGATTGGGTAACGGATATTCTTTTTTCGCAATATCGTCCATCACAACAACCCCAGCCATACCGGAAAAAAGTTCACGGGCTTTTTCAACCGTGATTTTCTTTTCCGTTTCAACCAGCACACTTTCACTGTGGCAATTGGCAACCGGAACCCGAACCGCCGTCGGACAAACCTTAATCGAATCATCCCCCAAAATCTTTCGGGTTTCATACAACAATTTTAACTCTTCAGAAGTGTAACCTTTTTCCTTCACCGAACCAATCTGCGGAATACAATTGAACGCAATCGGATACGGAAAACATTCGTACTGATAACTTTTGCCCTCCAACACCGCACGTGTTCCACATTCAAGATCACGCGTTCCAACCAACCCCGCTCCGCTAACCGCCTGATACGTGCTAACAACAATTCGCTTCACTTTGCCAAAATCATGCAACGGCTTAACCGCAACAACTAATTGTGTTGTCGAGCAGTTCGGACTTGAAATGATTCCTTTTTTCGCATTTTTGCAACTAGCGGCATTGACTTCAGGAATGACCAGCGGAACATCAGGATCCATTCGCCAATATCCGCTCTCATCAATAACAAGTGTTCCGCGTTTTACGGCTTCCGGCACAAAATCACGCGCCGTCTCGTCCGGCGTACTGGCAATTGCAAGTTGAACACCAATAAAAGAATCCGGCATCAATTCTTCAATTGTGTAAGTTTTGCCCCAAAATTTAATCTCCTTACCGGCACTGCGTTTAGAAGCAAGGAATTTGATTGTTTGGAACGGAAAATTCCGCTTTTCCAAAAGATTAAGTATAATTGTACCAACCGCCCCAGTGGCTCCAACAACTGCAACTGACTCGTACACGATTTTCTCCTTTATTAAATCAAAGAAAAAGTAATCAAAAGTAAAAATGAACCAACACAAACCAAAGTATTATCCCGTCAAAATTCACTCACACAAGGGGGATTCAGAAAAGAAATTTACAGATTGCAACTTCTAATAACCGTTTTTTTTATTTAACCACAGATTATTTAACCACAGAGAACACCGAGTTCGCAGAGAAAAAGTGTCCGCAGATTAACGCAGATAATCGCAGATAATTTTTAAATTAAAATAAATAAAAAAATAGTATGTTTCGTATTTTCAAAAATTATCTGCGCTCATCTGCGTAATCTGCGGACACTTTTCTTCTCTATCTTCTCTGTGGTTTTAAAAAGTAAATTTGGTTATTAGAATTTGCCAACAGTTAGCCAATGTTTCAGGCAAAACATTGGCTAACTATTTGTGGACGAAAATCGAAACAACATAAAATCTTTTCAAAATCTTTTACAGCAACAACGTTACAGCGACAACACGTATTCGATAAGATCATCAAGTTGTTCATCGGTCAGCGAATCAATATCGCCTTCCACATCGCCGTGTTTTCCCTTCTTAAACAAGTCTTTCATGTTTGTGTAACGTCCATCGTGCAAGTAAGGAGCGGTTCGCCATGTTTCGACAAGCGTCGGTGTGTCAAAACTGCCTTTGCGATCATAATAACATTTTGTATTCACATCGTGCAATTTTTGATCAGTAAATAACGGCGCAGGATGGCATGTAGCACAACCAATTTTCGGATCTTCAAAAATCTTTTTACCGCGTTCAGCACGTTCACTCAGTTTACCATTCACAAGATATGGACTCGTAACCGGTTGCATTGCGTGAACGTAAGCGTCAATATCCTGACATTTGCTTTCATCCGGCATGGAAAAAAGAATAAACTGAAATCCGGTTCGAGTACATTGAGCAGACGTTTTGCGAACACCTTCCCACATTGCCGGCGGACATTTATCACACCAAAGCAGACTTTTGGCATTTTTCGGATTGCCAAGTCCGTCATTCAAAAGATCCCAATTATAAGCGTCCATCCGACCATCTGGATGACAACTCGCACAACTCTGCCAATACTGAAAACAAAGCGTTGCGTCATTCCAATGAATTTCGCCGAGACGTTCTTTACTTGGATTCGGCTTTGCACCGAGTGCGATTTCCGTACCTTTAAGCGTACCGAGTGCAGTTAAATCGACTTTTTGAAGTGTATCGCTGTAATACATTCCGACATAAATATTATTCCCAACCATGACAATTGGTCTTGCGCCTTTTCCGTCAAGCCGGACACGTTTTTTCATTCCGACAAGAAACGCCAAATCATTCGGCACATCACTTGCTTTTGCCGATCCGCCGCTTCCGCTACCGCCAACTGCTTCGGGATCATCTTGCGGCAATGACTCCAATTTTTTGTGCATCGCTTCCGCATCGACAATAATTAACTCGTTTGTTCCGGCAATAGCAATATAAATTTGTTTACCGTCAGCGGACGTAGTAATTCCCCACGGATTGGCTGCGCCGAGATCAACATCGTCAAGCAAAACCGTGTTGACAAAACCGGAACGTTTATTATCAAGTTTTGTTGTATCGATAATACTGATTCCGTTTGTATTCATCCAACCGCGTTCAAGTTGGGTTGTGGGCATTTGAAACCGCGCCAAAATTTCCGTAATATAAACATATTGACCATCCGGCGAAATACAAATTCCATGAACACTGCCGCTGCCGTTTGGCAACCGAATATTTTTCACCGTTCCGGCAGCAACATCAATCGCCGAAACTTCCGCCGCCACATCAATTAACGCTTCAGGATTTTCAGGAATATTAGCAACATCATTCGGTACGGCGTTGGAAACATAAACCGTTTTTCCGTCTTTTGTAACAACTGCGCCGCGCGGTTCACGAATCACTTTGATGCGCCG
>JAISNF010000156.1 GCA_031276415.1 Planctomycetaceae bacterium | reverse complement strand
CCGGAACGCGGCGGTTTGTTTCTTCCGAAGTTGGATACTTATCGCGGTGTTTGGAATTATGATAAAAAATCGTTGCAAATTTTGCCGCTCGGATTCACCGGCAGCAGTCAGGAAACCGGCGTCAATATTAACCGTAACGTTATCAAGTCCCGCCAATCTATTAACATGCATCCGCCGTATCGCGGCGGTGTTGGAAATGCCGGTGTGGAATACCGGATTTCGTTACAGGCGGCGAAACCGATTACCTTATCGTTTTACAGTGCGGTTCGCAATGTTACACCGCCGGAAACTCCAAGCGACGGCGTAACATTTCGTGTTCTGGTCAACAACGAAAAAGTGTACGAAAAACATAACGCCGCAACCGATTGGATTGAAAACGAAGTTGATTTGACTCAATTTGCAGGAAAAGAAATTTTGTTGCGGCTTGAAAGTGATCCGGGACCGAAACGTAACACAAATTGCGATTCTTGTTTTTGGGGCGATGTGCTGCTTTTTGCCGGAGAAAAATCTGTTGTTCTGACACCGGAAGAGAAACAAAAATTGTTTGCGGAAAATCTTAATGCGATTAAATCCGGTAAATCCGAAACAGATAAAACGAAAATCTTCAAACTGGACGGCGGATTGACCGGAGCGGTAACTTTTGGTTACAACGGTTTTGTGGACGGTGTTATCGGAGTTGGCAATGCGGAAAAACAAGTTCAGTTTGACGGTTTGCGTGTTTTGTGCAAAGGGCAACCGCTTGGTTTTAACCCGACTTCAATCAATACCGGTTCGTGGATTTCTAAAAATGTACAAAATCCCAATCATCCGCCGAAACCGCAAACGAAAAATGTACAGAAACATCAAAACATATTGGCTGAAAATCAATGGGCGCAAGACATTGAAATTAACGGACAACGCGAAACGTTGTTTTTTACGCTGGCTCAAAACGGTGCGGCGTTACAATTTTCGATTGATTCTTCGTCGGCTGATTTGATTGACCGGATTGAATTTGGTACGGTAACGCATCACGCCAACCGTGTTTATTATGGTCACGGTTATTGTATTACGGAGCCGAAAGCGTTCACCGCCGGTGCCGGAGGACATAATTTGTCAACATCTCATGTCGGCATGGATTTTGAGAACGGTATTTCCGTTTTACAAGCAAGCAGTTTTCCGCCGGACAGTTTTTTTGTTGATCCGGAAATGAAAAAATATACGTTGATTGTTCATCCTGCTACAACAATTACGTTATTGCCCGGTTTGAACGGGGCGTTGGATTGTGCTGTTCGTTATCGTCCGATTTGTGAGAAAACACCTTCGTCAGGCTTCAAAACAAAGGCTGGGCGATTTGTGCTCGATATTTGGGGCGGACAATACAAAGCACATACCGAAACAATTAAAAATGCGATTCGGTACGGTTTAACCGATTCCTTGTTTATCGTGCATAATTGGCAGCGTTGGGGTTACGATAACCGGTTGCCGGATATTTTTCCGCCGAACCCGCGTTTGGGAACTCTGGAAGAGATGCAGGAAACGCTCAAACTTTGCAACGAAAATGGAATTCAGTACGGAATTCATGACAATTACATTGATTTTTATCCCGATGCGGAAGAATATAATTTTGATGTAACAACATTTCACGAAAACGGTCAACCCCGAAAAGCGTGGAACAATTATGGAATTGAAGCGCAGAGTTATCAATTCCGTCCCGATAAAGTCCAAAAATTTCTGGAACGGAATCTTGATTTGTTGACCGCCAATCTTCCAATGTCCACTTATTTTGTAGATGTGTTCACGTCAATTCCTCCGATTGATTTTTATGATCGTAACGGTAATTTTCATAGCCGTACAGAAACGCAAGCCGCATGGCATAAAGCGTTTGACACGATACGCGACCGGTTTTCAAAAGTGAACAAAAATTTCCCCAGCGCAACAACATCCAGCGAAGCCGGAATGGATTCGTTAATTGGTCATCTTGACGGAGCCGATTGTCAATTTATGTTTCTTTCGCCTGAATCGGGACAATTCCGTATTCCCGTAACATGTCGGGAATGGTCGCGTGTTCCCTGGTTTGATGCCGTTCATCACAATACTTTTTCGTTACACGGAGTCGGCTACAGTAGTCGTTACGAAAGCCAACGCGGTCGGCTTTTGCACGGTATTGAAAGCGATGATTACATTTCGTGCGAAATTTTAACCGGTCATGCGTTGATGGTTGATTGGGACAGTGCCAAACGCGGAGCAGTACGAAAATATTGGCTCGCACAAGATTTGATTCGGCATCTTGCCGATAAACATATTACCAAAGTTGAATTTTCGGACAATAATATTCATCGGCAAATCGTTACATGGAATGACGGAACAACTGTTTTCGTTAATCGCGACACAAACGATTGGAATATTACAAAAATTCTTGCTAAAATTCTAAATGATACAGTTGCTGACGACTATATTCTTCCACAATTTGGTTTTTTTGCGGTGAATATTTCCGAAGAACATAAAGGTAGAACATGCGGAGTATTCAAAGTAAATAATCAGTTTATTGAAACGTCTGGAAAAATAACGGACGATAAAGTTATCGTTTATATCAATACACGTCAAAAAACTGCAACGAATATTTTACCGGTTACGCCGGAATTAAATTCGTTTCAATATCTTGGCGGAAATCGATTTTCCGCTGATTTTGCGTGGAAGGTTAAAGGAAAAATTGAAAAAGACCTTTGTATTTTTGTTCACTGTACGGAAAAACGAATGAGTTGGCATCAAAAATTGAAAGAAGGTGTTTTAAGCGGCGGTTTTCCAAAAACACCAACTTCACAATGGAAAGATAAAATTGTTTCGGATTCTTTCACAATGAATATTCCTGATGATCTTCCTGCGGGGCGATATTATCTTGTTGTTGGTTTGTACGATTCAAAAGGCGATGGACGCCGTGCGACATTGTTAGGATTTGATACCGGTGCTAATCGTTACGCGGTTGGTTGGTTAAAAGTTGAACGGAAAAACTCGGACAATAACGTTTCGAATATTTCTCTGGAACCGTTCAAATGGGAAGACGAAAAATTAGCCGAACGGCTTTTACCGCTAACAGAACCGTTTGATTTAGGATTTGAGTTAGGAAATTTCAAAACAAAAGGGGCATTTCGTCTTGAAATTAACAACAAGGAAAAAACTGCAACCGTAATACCGCTTCCCGACGAACCGGTAACAACAATATCGCTGGAATTGCTGGAAAATGTACAAAGTGTCAAAGCATTTGATGCAGACGGCAAGGAATTGCGCAACATTCCATTCCGAAACGAAGACAAAACTGTTGAGTTTACGACACAGGAAAAAGAATTTATGTACCGGATTACGTGGTAATTCATAACTGTTGATTTTATCAACCACAAAATACGAATTGTCCGCAGATAACCGCAGATAAAAAAACTTGTCCGCAGATTTCGCAGATGATCGCCGATGATTTTTTTGATAATACGAAACAACAAATCAGACGAAAAAAAAGTTTTTGTTATTGGTGTTGACAGGTTTAACGGGTCATGTATAATCACAAACAATTAATTTCTGAATTTTTATTTTAAATTTTGGAGACCAAACTACAATTTAAAAAATAAGTTGCCCGAATTTTTGTTCGGGTATTAAAAAAATCGAGTACGTCAACAAGCACTAAATCGCTTCGGCGAATTGTAATTTTTTACAAGATCAACGGATTTTCCGTGTAGAAAATTACTATTGCATTGCAAAGTTACGTGTCTCCCGTTAGGGGAGCGTCGCGTGCAATGCAGTGGGTATGATTCGGCATTACGCTTTGAAATAAGTAATGCACTACTTTGATCGGTAGGAATGAACCTATTTTTAGTGGCGTGTCGCTCCTACATCTAAGGGCGATATTTCTGTTGCCGTTTCTCGGCGTTGCGTTTGTTTCCCACTTTGTAACAAAAACAGATTATTTGTTATGTAATCTGTAAAATTTTAATATCTCTAATTTTAAGGAGAACAAAAAATGAAAGTACGTTTCTTTCACGGATTTACGTTTGTAGTGATTACAATTATTATCCTCTTAATCGCTCTTTTGTTGCCGGCGGTTCAGGCAGCCCACGAGGTTGAAACGGAATTAGCGGGATTTAATCCGGTTGTTTTGCAACGGATTGATACTATTGTCGAAAGAGCAATTGTAGCGAAAAAAATGCCCGGTTGTGTTGTTTGTATTGGTCGGAGTAA
>JAISNF010000028.1 GCA_031276415.1 Planctomycetaceae bacterium | reverse complement strand
GTATGGAACACAATAAGATATATCCGGCAGCATTAAGGTTATGGGCGATATACGGCGCAATCATCCCGCCAAGCGAAAGACCACAAACAACAACATCATGATTTTTTGTTTCTACCGGTAATTTTAAGCGAATCATTGTTGCCATCCGAACCGCATATTCTTCAAGCGTTTCATTTGAAACAGGATCAATCCAGTCAATCGCAATACTGTTCGGAAAATATTCCGTCTGATACTTAAACAAACGATGATCCGCCCCAAGACCCGGAATAAACACAATTACTTTACCACAAACATTATCAACAATATTGTTTTGGTTAAAATCATCGTGATTCATTTTTATTCTTTCACGTGATAAAAAAAGAAAATTGTCTGTTGAAGGAGTTTTATTCCTATTGAAGGATTACATTTTTTTCTATTCAACTTTTTCATTGGGATTTTCTTCAATTTTTCGATTGGGACCGATTTTGTCTTCATCTTTTTTTTCGAGCAGAAAGCCTTTGAAGAAATAGCCGTTTTCCTCAGAAATTCCGTAAAAACCAAAAGGTCCAAAATATTGACTGACCTTGTCAAATTCCGGTAAATTCTTGCCGTCAAAACTTTGCGGACGAACACCCTCATAATCTTCCGGTACAAAAATGGCGTTAATAATTTTACCGAGAATTGCCTGAGATTGCGGCATTTTGCCCTGCCGTACCAATTCGTAAGTCGGTTGCAATGTTTTGTCCGTCCGCGAAAAAAATTGGAGAAAATGCGGCTTGTCCGTCATTCCCATATTCGCAAAAACTTTATCAACTTCTTTGTATTCCGGTTCATTTTTAATAATTGATTTTTGTTCCGTATCAAGCCGATCCAAAATTGTTTTAAGATATTCGCCGTTTGTCGAAACAAATAAACACCCTTTGGCAACCGTAACCGCACCGTCAGGAAAAACCGGCGGCGCATCAATTTCTTGATTATTAACAGCAACAGTTATCGTTTTGGCTCCCGTTGTCGATGCCGTGTCCACAAGACTAGGAACACCGCTCGGTCCGCTAAAAGGCTGAATCACATCTTCCGCCGGAATACGTTGCCAAAGAATATATGACCGATGTTTGACGGGTTGCATTTCCGGATCATTTTCGAATAGTTTTTTCAAAGCCTTGATCATATTCTGATCTTTTCCCTCCCGCAACTCAACCGCAACCACAATACTTTCACTGGTCGGCGTGATCGGTAACGCGTATTTTGACATGCCAAGAACTCGTTGACCAAAATTAACCAGAATTTCCTCACGAATATTGATTTGCGGTCCATACGGGTCAACCTCAATTCCTTTAATAATGTCGTTCCACGCTCCGGTTTCGCCTTGCATGACCAAAGCATCAAATAAACTTCCAAAATGATCGAAAATCGCCAACGGATCAACAAAAAGTATTGTACAACGGGCTAAATCCGAAGGCATCCAATCAGGATGTGTAAAATTGGTCGCATCAGGAAAAACAAACATTTGCATCGCCAATTTATAAGGTTTCTTCGCATACATAAATATCCGAAAAACAGATTCCTTGTCCTCCGCCTTAATATTCACCACACCGCCAATTCCGCGAATCGCATCAAAACCCTGCTGTTTTAGAATTGTAAAAATAGAAGGTTTATTCCGGCGTTTTTCAACAAGTGAACCTCTTACCAGAAGCCGGATTGATTCGCCATAATTGAGCGGTTCAAGATACCATTGGATGAGCGGTTTGGAATCTTTCGGCATATCGTCAAGACAACGTTTCAGAGTTGTCTTGTAATCGTCAACATCCGCTAATGATTTTTCGGTTGGATTATCAATTCGGTTAATGATTAGTTTGAGCAATTCTTTCCGGTCGGAAACAATCAAATAACTGTCCTTGATAAAATAATAGGCAAAACGGTCAATTGATTCGGTTGTTGGTTGTGTTGCTTTAGGTTTTGTGTTCTCGGTTTTAGTTGGTTGGGAACGTTCAGGAAACGTAAAAATAACAATTTCCTGTTCTTGATATTGTTCGGTTGTTCGTTTAACGCCGACATTGGTCAGTTTATCGGTCAATCGTTTGAGATAATCTTCCGTCTCTTTTTGGCGGTCGGCAATGTCCATTGTACAAACATAGCCGGGAACTTGGTTGGGAATAGCGATCATTCCGACAGCGATTTCGCCGGACGGAAGTTGTTCGATGCCGTCCAGAGTGAGCCCGAAATTTTCTTCCATCCGTTGGTTGAGTTGTTCTTGCAAATCTTTTTTGAATGCCTTCATAATCGGATGATTCATCAGAACTCCGATTTGAGTTTTATTCCATTGTTCGCCGAGTTCTTTAAGATTACGGATGGACAGGAACCCTTTTGTGGAATCGGGAAAGATTTTTTCTGCCGGAGTTCGCGCCGAAACCGAAGAATTTGAAATAATTAATAGAGCGCAAACTATTAAAGTTAAAGAAAGAAAACGACTCGTTTTGATAGGAATTAGCGTTGAAAACACTGAAATTCTCCTTAAATTCAATAAAGTTAGTGATTTAATTTAAATCTAATTAGTAACCGGTTTATTGGGCTGCTTTCAGTTTTGCCCAAAATACCGGAAACATAAGAAAAAGATAATAGAACAATCAAATGTCCTTTAACAGAATAACAAATTTTCCAGAATTGACAAGGGCAGTATGGAGTTGATAGTTGATAGTGGATAGTTAATAGTGTCGCAAGCGGATTAACAACATTGCGGCAATAATTCCGCATTGCGAAACTCTCCACTATCAACTCTCAACTATCAACTAAGTAAGTTGCAGATGGAAAAGGAGTGTTGTACAATAGTTTCGTTGTCAAATTATTTTCCATTTCGTGAAATGTCAGGATTATTTAAAGTTCCATAAACATTGAGCGGTTTGGTTGTCCTAATATTTTATCTCCGATATTTTATCTTTGTTACAAATCAATCCGATGCAACCCGAACAATTAGGACCGTTCCGAATCGGTCGTGTTTTAGGACGCGGCGGTATGGGTGCCGTTTATGAAGGAGTTCACGAACAAACCAACGAAACGGTTGCCGTCAAAGTTTTGCTCAGCACGTTACAGGAAGATGACGAATTACGGCTGCGTTTTGAAGCGGAAATCGATACGCTCAAACGTCTTCGTCATCCGAATATTGTTCGGCTTTTTGGTTTCGGCGAAGAACAAGGTATGCTCTATTATGTGATGGAAATGGTTGACGGACCGAGTTTGCATCAGGAAATGAAACGGCAACGCCTTTTTCAATGGCATGAAGTGGCTAAAATCGCTCTCGAAATGTGTTCCGCTTTTAAACATGCCCATGATCGGGGAATTACTCACCGCGATATTAAACCGGCAAATATTCTTCTGGAACGTCACGGAACAATCAAACTTTCCGATTTCGGAATTGCCCATTTTTTCGGCGGTCAACGTCTTACGGAAATCCATTCGGTCGTCGGAACATTGGAATATATGTCACCGGAACAAGCATTGGCAAATCCGGTGAACGCCCGTTCCGATTTGTATTCGTTGGGCGCAGTGCTTTATGCTCTTTTAGTTGGGCGACCGCCGTTCACCGCCAGAAACTTGCCTGAAATTTTACGCAAACATCAAAAAAGCAGCATCGAATCAATTCGGTCAACACGGTTGGATGTACCGGATGAGTTGGAAATAATTATCTTCGACCTCCTAAAAACCAAACCGGAAGATCGACCGCAACATGCTTATCTTGTTGCCAAACGCTTTCAATCATTGCTCCAAGCCTTAGTCGGTCCGCCGGAACGAATTATCGTTAAACCAATGGAATTGGATTCGCCAATGGCGTTTCCGATGGAACCAGTCCGTATTCCTTACAAAGGCGATCAGGAACAAGATAAAAAAATCGGTCAGGCACGCGGTGTTATTGTTGACAACGGCGTTATTGATCTCGGCGGTTTTGTCAGTAACGAACAAACAAATCTTATTGATCCGCTCCATCCGCCACAAAAACCATTTGCCAAAAACTTGCCTGAAAACATTGCTGGAAATGTTGCTGAAAATGTTGCTGGAAATTTTGCAGAAGACTTGCCTGAAGACTTTGTTGGAAACTTTGCAGAAAATACATCGGTTGCTCCAACAATTTCATTGGAAAACGTTAAGCCCGATATTAAGCCTAACGACAGCCTCAATGTCGTATTGTCTTCGGATGCGCCGCTGCCGCCGCCAAATTCCGGTGTAACATCGCTTGCGGATTCTTTCGGGCAACCGGGAAGTGTTGACAAAGAAAATAAAACACTGACACTGGAATTATCAACGCCGATTTCCGCAATGTCAGAACAATCAATTACTCAATCTTTTACATTATCGCATTCTTCTGATCATGCGGATTTATCGGCTACACCTTCGGTTTCGTCAACATTACTTCATACGGATTCGCACCAGCCGGAAATTCTTTCTCCCAAAGAAAAAGAAAACGCAACAAATTCTCGAATTGATTCTGATAAAATTGATCCGGCAATTGAACCGTCAAATGATCTGTCAGATGATCCGGCAAAATTGTCTCAACAATATCCATTACAATATCCATCGGATGGTTTGGCGGAAACTAATAAAATTGGGGAAAATCAAAATAAACCGGAGAAAAAAAATATTGAAATAAATTCTTCTGAGAATTTTCCGTATCATTCTCCGATACAACACGGCGAGGTGGTTCTTGACAATATTTATGGAATACGGCTTGCTAAAGATGAACCGCTTCCCGATGTGAATGTTTTTGATGCTCTTCAGCAAAATCATCACACTAACATGCAACCGGAAGAACAACAAACTAATATTGAGTTGTCCGGTTTTGAACATTCTAATTTAACGAACAATTTAACAAATAATTTAACAAACGAGAAACAAACTGTTGATGGATTAACAACGGGACATTTGCCCGGACATCATGCTCCGTTAAACCGTAATTCTTTGAACCACGCCTATTCAAACTCTATTCCTTTAAATCATGTTTCTTTAAACCGTTCGGAGATTTCGGGAGACAAAACAGAGAAACCGTCTGATCAGAAAAAAAATGATCAGAAAAAAACTTTTGAACCTTATGTATTACAAAATCCAGAGATTACGGTTGTTGGTTCGCGAGATCGAAGTTCGGCAACAATAGAACATTCGGCATCGTCGTCGTCTCATTTTACCGCCGTGAAAGACGAAGAATTTGACTCTTTTACCAATCCGGCAATAAAATCACGTCCGATGATTTCGTTACAAACTATTTTTGCGTCATGTTGTTTGATTCTTATTGGAATTACCGTGTATTATTTGTTGCAACCTGTTTCGGCGGATATATTATATGAACGAATTAAACGGACAATTAATGAAAACAGCGATAATGACGGGATTTCATCGTCGGCGCTTCGCAGTGCGGAAGGAGACATCAATCATTTTTTGTTAGAATATTCTCAACATCCGATGGCGGATCAGGTTCGGGTTTATCAGACGGAGTTAGACCTTGTCAGGCAGGAACAAATTCTGAAACGGCGTCAACGGCTCGCCAATTCCGAAACGCCAAATCCGGTCGAACAAGTTTATATGGAAGCAACCGCTTTGATTAAAACGGATCCGGAAAGTGCGATTGTTAAATTGAAAGCGATTGTTGATGTCTTTCGCACCGACAACGCCGATAATTCTAATAAATCTGACGATTCTAATAAGTCCAATAATTTTGACAATTCCAATAATTCTAATAATTCTGAAAAACGATCTGAAAAACCGGAAAAGATTACCAGACGGCAACGTCCCAATCCAACAGAACTTTGTGTCGAACTGGCAACAAGACGATTGGAAAAGTTAGAGAAAGAAATTGAAACAATTAACTCCGACCAGTTTAAGGTAATACGAAAACGTTTGGATGATGCCAAAGAATTAGAGCAAAAATCTCCCAAACGGGCAAAAGATATTCGTTTGGGAATTATCGAATTGTATCAACATCATCGCTGGGCAAAATCACTCGTCGAAGAAGCACAACAAGAACTTAAAAAATAAAACAACGTAAAGAGTTACACAAACATTGCTATGGTTGTAATCCCGTTTTTTGAAACTATTAACTATTAACTGTGTTAAAATTCTCTCGGTTTGAAATCTTTTCTAAAATTCACAAATTGGGAGTGTAACATTGACGCAGTTTTCGTTGCAATTCATTCTTTGATGTTGCCAATGTTCGCTGTATTTTTTGAAACATTGGAATAAAAGTGTCGGCGGAACAAAGAAAACCATCGGACACTTCGGATTGACACTGTCTATTTTATTTTTAACCACAGAAAACACAGAGAACACAGAGGAAATTTTTAATTGGAATTTTAAAAAACCTCATTTTTACCTAATTTTCCTAACAAAACAACCTCAGTAGCCAATGACGCAACACACACAAACCTCATTACCTCATTAAAAAAACAGATGGGTAATTAGGTAATGAGGTAATGTTTTTTGGGGAATTTGTTGCTACTGAGGTTGTTTTGTTAAGAAAAAATTAGGTTAAAATGAGGTTTGTTGAAACAATGACAATACGTTTTCGCCAATTCCACTGAATAGTTACAAATAAAAAAATACCAACTTTTTTAAATAGCCGTGAACGGTTACCCTGTGTTTTATCCAATGGGTTAAAACCCATTGCTATTTTGGGAATGCCCCGAATGGGGCAT
>JAISNF010000652.1 GCA_031276415.1 Planctomycetaceae bacterium | reverse complement strand
AACGAGGTTTGAACATGAATGAAACATCCTGGCGGGTCACATCGATCATTATGATCATTGCGTTTTCCATCAGTTTTATAACTGCATTGATTCTCCTTAGTTTGGTAACAAACAACTTCCCTACTTGGGGGTTGCTCATTTTTACTATCTTAGGAGTGATCGGGAGTTATATTGTTTTTTATAAAAATAAATTCTTTTCATTACAAACCAAAACAACAATTATTCTTCTGGTTCATATCATTTTTTTTGAATGGTATTCTGTTCACTTTAATATTGTCGGATCGTTGGGGCTTTCGTTTCTGATTGTTCTTATTATTGCCTCATTTGCCCGTAATTTATATTTGTTATCCATCATTGCTTTTGTTTCGAATATTTGTTTTCTGTACAATTTGTTTTTTACAACCATCGGCGGCGAACAACATTTTCCCATTTATGTTTATAATATTGTTGTTTTTCAGATTGGGTGGATTTTGCTTTGTATTTTAACTTATTTGTCCAACGAATATATCAAGGAAATTATTCAAAAAACGCAAGAAGCCGAATACGCCGCCCGTCTTAAAAGCGAATTTCTCGCCAATGTCAGTCATGAAATTCGTACCCCGATGAACGCCATACTCGGATTTACTACCATTATTCAGCGTCAAAATCAGCCGAACACATTATACGGCAATCAGAAAAATACCGGCAGTTCCAATCAAGGGTGTAATACTTGTGATGGTTGTCAATCTAAAAAGTTGCAGGAAAATGTTCTCGCCATCCGTACTGCGGCGCATACTCTTTTATCTCTTATTAACGATATTCTGGATTTTTCCAAAATTGAATCGGGAAAATATGAAATTGTTCCGGTTACTTACGAATTAGCGTCGTTGATTGAAGACACTATCACGATGATTTCTGTACGTATTGGAAGCAATCCTATTCAATTTTTTATTGATGTTGACCCGCAATTACCGCAATGTCTTATCGGCGACAATGTCCGCGTCCGGCAAATTCTGGCAAACTTGCTCTCCAACGCAACAAAATATACCAAACGCGGATTTGTTAAACTTCGCATGTGGGGAATTACTTCCAATAAAAAATTATTGTTTTATCTTTCCGTTCAAGACACCGGTTCAGGAATTAAAGAAGAAGATAAAAGCCGGTTGTTTGAAACATTCCGAAAGTTCGATCTTTACAAGAACCGCGAAATTGAAGGAACCGGCATTGGACTTGCTTTGACACGGCAACTCAGTGAATCGATGAACGGTTCGGTTAGTGTTGAATCAATTTACGGCGAAGGTTCCACTTTTACCGTGATGATTGCTCAGGAAATTCCCGATTATTTTGAGCCGTTTGTCAATATAAAAATTGATCCTTCGCTTCATGTTGTTGTTTGCAATCCTAATCGGGAAGAGTTAAAAATCTGGGCAAAAATTTTGCAATCGTTTAAGATTGACCACATTTTGGTTGCCAGTTTTTCCGAATTTGAATTTCTTTTGAACTCTGATCCAAACACGCGTTATTTTCTTGACTCGCGCGTGTTCCGATTATCGGGTTCCAAAATTCAGAACCAAAAAATCAATATCACGATTATTGCCGACCGCAACGAAACATTTAATTTCATGTCGTCAATTCCGATTTTATACCGTCCTATTTATGTTTTACCGATTGCCAAATTGTTAGCGAATATCGGCATTTCATCGCCGATAGAACGAAGGGAAAGTATTTTTGAGCAATTTATTGCTCCTGAAGCCAGAATTTTGGTTGTTGACGATAATCCCACCAATCTCGTTGTTTTTGCGGGTTTGCTCGAACCTTATCATTGCGATGTTTTGTCTGCAAGCAGCGGACGCGAAGCGGTGAATCTTTTGGAAAATGAATATTTCGATCTTGTTTTTATGGATCAGATGATGCCCGAACTGGACGGATTGGGAACCATGAAATTGATTCGTGAACTTTCGGGACGAAAATTACGCTATCCGCGTAAAAACAACGGAATCAGCGAGAATGTTTTTATTCAGGTCAATGATTCTTATTTCAAAAAAATTCCTATTATTGTTGCGACTGCCAATGCCATTGCGGGAATGAGAGAAGAATATCTCAACAACGGTTTCAATGATTACATTGCCAAACCGATTCACATGTCTCATTTGCACGCCATCCTGAAACAATGGATTCCGGCGGAAAAACAACTAATCCCCAATACGACAATACCGGAAACACAAACCGCACCAAGTAAAGTATCTGAAATCAATTCTGAGGTCAATTCTGATGTCGATTCTGAGGTCGATTCTAGGGTCGATGTCGATACGTTGTCAAAATTAACGTTGCCGTTTTTAAATGTTTTGGACGGGTTACGATTTGTTAATAATAATATTGCGAATTATTTTCATGTTCTTGAATCGTTCCGTTTGCGCGCTCCCGAAAATATTAATTCTGTTCGTCTGTTTTTTAATGAGGAACGTTGGAAAGACCTGACGATTGAAGTTCATTCGATTAAAAGTCTTTCAAAAATTATTGGGGCGGAACAACTTTCAACGCTTGCCGCCGAAATGGAAACAGCCGGAAAACGGGAAGATTATGCAGTGATTCGCCAAAATATTGAACGATATATTAAAACATTTCAATCCGTTTTGAATGACATTGATTTGGTGTTACAGATGTTCGCCAAACCGGAATCATCCGACAATACCGCCGTTCCGGTCGAATTAAATGCGGAGGAATTATATTCCGCTTTGAACAAAGCACTTTCGGCATTAGAAGAATACGACACCACTCAAACCACACAAATATTAAAAAGAATTTCAGTAAAATCATTAACACCGGAATTTGCCAAACTGCTTGAAGAAATCCAACACCATGTCGCCCAATTCGATTACAAACACGCCATTCAAGGAATAAAAAATTTAATTCAACACCATGAACAAAAGATCGAGAGCAATGAATATTTTATTTAACCACAGAGAAAAGAAATTTGTCCGCAGATTACACAGATTGTCGCTGATGAATTTTAAAATATAAAATAAAGTTAAAGTTACAAAATTTTTGTATATTTTATTGCTTTGTATTATCAAAAAAATAATCTGCGATCATCAGCGTAATCTGCGGACTATTTTAAAATAAAAATAAACTGTACTTAAATAAAAAGGCGGTTATTAGAAGTTACCAATAAATTTCCCACAACTAATATGCGTTATCTTTTTTTAATTAAAACGAATTTAGTTCAGAGTATTTCGTTCAGCGTTACGGCGGAAAAAATACGTTCGGTTTGTAATCAGAACAATTTGGATTACGAATTAGTTTACACGAGTTTTCTGGGCGAAGAAGAGGAAGTCGTGCGGAAATTCCTCAATGAATTTCCTGAGCGTCCGTTACGAGTTATTGTGTGCGGTAATTTTGAGAGTTTACATTTTGCGGTTAATGGTCTTGTTGATAATAAAGATGTTGAACTTGGTTTTATTCCTTGTGACGGTAATTATGATTTTTTTAGTTCGTTTCCTCAAATACCAGTGTCAAAAATTACCAATATTGAGGCATTGTTAAACGGTCGGGCGGTTGATATTGATTTGGTGAAAATTAATAAACGGTATTGTGTTACGGTTGCTTATTTGGGAATGGACACGAATCTTTCGTGGTTTGGTTTGCAATTGTTACGGTTTTGTCGTTGGTGTTCGTTTTTTCATTTTAATCAACAATGGTTTCGGCGCGTGTTTAATTTTTCTTTGCTGCTGCTTGACACTCAACCGAAAACGATTCGTGTTTGTGTGAACGGTTATGCGGTATTTAACAATACTTATACGATTGTTGCGTTTGCCAATACGCAGAAATACGGAACAGGAACTTTTTGTGCTCCGCTGGCGAAAATAGACGACGGTTTAGTGGATTTGGTGTTTGTCAGAAAATTATCGTTGCGTGCCTTTCTCAAAATGGCAGGTATTTATTGGAAAGGGCTTATTGCGGAAAATGAATTTGCACGTAATTTTGTTGAATATCGGCATTGTATGAATATTGAAGTTGAAACTCCTGAACCGACATTTATTGCAATGGACACTGTTGTTTACCTTTATGATCATCAATTTCATATTCAAACAATTCCGGCGGCGTTGCGATTGTTGTTACCGATGTAGAAAGTGCGGGATGTTAGCATGATATATTTTTGTAGTATTATTTTTTCCACTGCCGCTGTTGTGGTGGTTGTTGTGTTGAGCAGTATTTTAATGATGCTGTTGACGTGGGCGTTTTGGAAGGAACCAATGCACCAAAAATCTCTGGCGGCGGCGTGGATCATTTTTTTGTTGTTTATTGGTCTCGGATTATTTTACATGCGTTATTCGTACACGAAAGTAGTTAATACGCACACAAAAGTTTATCAGGATATTTTTCAACATTGCGTCCGAATAATACAAAACAAAAAACAATTCGCCGAACAATCTGAGCAATCCGAACAATCCGAACTTTATTTATGGCTGCAACAACATTTGCAAAAGAGCGAAACAAATAAAGATATTATCACTTCATTTTATCTGATAAAACAACCGGAAAAAGATTCGCCGCAAAAGTTTATATTTTTGAATTTAACAACGCCGGTTAATGAACAAAAAGAAACTGAAACAGTCGAAGGTTTTGCGTTTTGGCAAAATATTCCGTTGAAGCAGATTTTCGGACAAAATTATCTTCCTCAACCGATTGCCGATGCTTTTCAACAACAAGCAATTGTTATTGATATAATCAAGCGGACGGATTATCAGGAAAACCGGTTGATTTTTGCAACACCGATAATGGGGCAAGATAATACGGTTTTATCTGTTTTGTGTCTTGAAATCAAGGAGGAGGATTGGTTGAAGGAACTTTTATTTGCGAGAATATTGCCGCATTTATTTTTCTTTTCGTTTCTATTTTTCTTTTTTGCGATGCAGATTATTCTGATTCGCCGCCGGATTATTGTGAAACATTTGAAGGAACACAGGATTACTTCTTTTGAGCAGGCGTTGGATCATTTGATTTCGGTAAAAACATCGGCGGAGGAGAAATCAATTGATCGAAATTATTTGATTCGTCAGGTTGATTTGGAATTTAAAAAACCGCTGATTCCGATTCTTGAGTCGTCCTTTTTGTTGCGGCAACAAATTCAGACGGCGTCTGGTTCTTTATTTGAGTTGGAATCTCAACCGGCGAATTTAGCTTTATTTGAAAAGATGTTTTGGAGTTGTAAAAAATTGAAATCGGTTTTGAGTGATATACGTACTTTTATTGATTTGGAGTGGAATCAGATTGACGTTCAGACGGAGATGTTTTCACCGCAACAAATTATTCATGATCTTCGCAATATTTGCCAGCAACATTTTTTGGAAAAGCCGAATATTAAATTTCGGATTGACACGATTTCGGCGATTCCTGATTTAGTTCGCGGCGATCAGCAAAAGATACAGCGGGTTCTTGAGGAGTTATTGGAGATGGCGATAGATCGTGTTGTAACGGGACACATTAAGATTACTTGTTACATGTCCGGTTCTCAATTATGTTGGATTATTCTTGACACCGGCGAAACGTTGGCAGAAGACCAAACTCGTCAACTCAACGAATTTTACAGCGGCGAATGGACACGTCATGCGGGAGCGGACGGTAAAATGATATTTAATTTTGATTTTGGTTCCAGTATTGCGGCGGCGTTTACGTATTTACTGAAAGGCAATGTTTCGTTCCAAAGCACCACAGGACACGGCAATAAATGTACAGCCGTATTCCCCGTAGAAATATAAAAATACAAAAATATAAATATAAAATATTTTGTAATAAATAACAGTAACCTTAAAAAATGAACAAATAATCACAAAAAAAGTTTCAATTTTTTTTAATTATGTTTTGAAAATGTTTTGAAAATGTATCGAATATTTCACATCAAAAAGGCAATAGCAACAGTTGACAAGATTCGTAAATGGGATAATACTATATCATAAAATGTAAACACGATTTTTGTAATATTTTACTGAAATATTATCATATTTATAATTATTAACTAAAAAAATGTCTAATTTTTTACAAATATTTTTTTCAACGGCATTTTTGGTGGTTATCGTTTTAATTACGATTGCCGTGATGGCGGTATTGACTTATGTTTACCGTATTGAGGCAAAACTTCGGAGGTTGTTTATTCTTGCGTGGTTAATACTTTTTTTATTACATTTTATTGGTTTGGTGTGTGTTTATACGAGTGTTAATCAGGCGCAGAACCGGATGATTCAAATATTGAACATATTATCGGATCATTTTATTCTTGAATTTCCTGTTGATTATGCGACAATTCCGCACAATATTTCACGGGATGATCCGCTTTATTTGGAAGCACTTGACCATATTCAACATTTGCAGGACGAGGTTGATTGGATTGCCGCTGTTTATACGTTTCAAGAAAAGCAGGACGGTAATTTTGTGTTGGTGCTTTCTCCGGCGGCGGATTTGAATCGTGATAACAAATTGGATTTGAATGATCCGTCGGAAATGCCTGATCCTCCGGGTACGCCTTTTCGTCCTGATTCTTCGTCTGTTGTTTCAAAAATTAAACGAATATTTCATGAAGGGGAAGGCGGTATTACCGAACCTTACAGCGATCACTGGGGACGATGGATTAGTATATTTCGTCCGCTTTATAATTCTGACGGCAATGTGTGTGCGATTTTTGCGATAGATTTTTGGGGCAATGATTGGGAGCAGGCATTCTTTTTTGCGAGAGTGTGGCCTACGTTGTTTTATGAATCATTTTTGATTTATTTTTTCTTCCAGTTTGGTCTTTTCCTCAAACACCGGACGCA
>JAISNF010000625.1 GCA_031276415.1 Planctomycetaceae bacterium | reverse complement strand
TAAAAAGTAAGCCGCTAAGGAATCATTATTTTGGAATGATTTCTCAAAAAGATTGATCATTGTTTATGCTATTCTTTACCGCAAAGAACACGAAAATAAAAAATAAGTCCGCAAATAACGCCAATAAATGCTGATAAACACAGATAAACACAGATAAACACGGATTATTTTTAAAAGAAAAAAAATAAAAAAACGAAACAATAAATAAATTACAAAAACTTTTTGTATATTTGTTGTTTCATGTTTTCAAAAATAATCAACAATTGTAACAATTTATTTTATTTTTCAATATGAACCCCGAAGGGGTGAGATGTGCATAACGTAGGTGTAGCAAAGCGCAATCTGCGGTTATGCATAATTCCGTCTTTGCGGAACTAAAAATAGATACGGAATTTCAACTAAACCGAAACACTACTGAATAAATACAAAATTTTCTTCTCTGTGAACTCTGTATTTTCTGTGGTTTAATAAAATCTGTGGTTAATAAAAAAACCGGTTTTTAGAAGTTCCTTTGCGTCAATTTGTTAAGAAGTTCCCGAAATTTTGTTTCACCGGAAAGAAAACGGATGTTGATCAACACCGCTTGAATCGGAATCGTACCGGAAACAATATCAGCGTTAATTTTGACAAAATCTTTCATCGTACAAAGAATTGAATCAATCTCGTAACTTTGCGCAATTTGTTCCAAACCGTTAAGATCGTCCGCATTAAATTGATGATGATCAGGAAACGGAATTAATTCGACCACCTTCGCCCCGCAACGCTCCAACGTCTGCCGAAAAGCATTCGGATTGCCGATGCCGCAAAACGCTAATATCCGTTTGTTACGAATTGCAGAAATATCCGTTTCCGTTTTTGAAAAAGAAACAAGCGATTGCGGCTCATGAACAATTTCACCCCAAAGAATATTGGGAGAATAAGTGAGGACACGGTTTTGGATTTTACGGCGTTGGCTTTCGTCAACCAAATCCGCACGAGAAAGAAAAACAACTTCCGCACGACGTAACGAAGTAATTGATTCGCGAAGCATTCCACGCGGAAAAATATGTTCATAACCAAATGGTTCCAACGCATCAAGCAAAACAATATCAAGATTTCGGGCAATTCGACGGTGTTGAAACGCATCGTCAAGAATCAATAAGTCAACATTTTGTGAATCAAAAAATTCCCGCGCCGCAACAATTCTATTACGATTAAGACGATGCGGAACAGACGGCAAACGAAATGCAAGTTCGAGAAATTCATCATTGACGCCGTTTGCAGATTGACCATAGCCGCGACTGATAATACCGGGTTTGATATTGTGTTCGAGAAAAAAACGACCAAGCCAGGCAACCAATGGTGATTTTCCGGTTCCGCCGAGAGTTAGATTGCCAACGGAGATAATTGGTATTGGGAATTGATGAGTCGGAAAAATTCCGGTATCGTAAAAAAAATTCCGTAATGATATTGCGGAAAAATACGGAAGTTCCAGCAGATTCAGTAACCAGCGAACCGCCGCCGACTTAAATCCCCGCCGCCGACCACTAACCAATTCCCGAAACATATTGGCATCAATCAATGTTGACATGAATATTTTATATTTGTAACCGACATTTTTATTTTTACCACAAAAAACGAAACTTGTCCGCAAATTACGTAGATTGCCGCAGATGTTTTTTAAAATTATCTGCGATTATCTGCGTCCTCTGCGGACTATTTTCTTCTCTGTGAACTTTGTGTTCTCTGTGGTTAATCTGTGGTTAAATAATCTGCGGTTAAATAAAAACGGTTAGAAATTACCAATAGTATAATTACGCAAACGTTAATTTGTCGGCAAACAACTGTGTTCGATTTCCTCCAGAAATGTCCGGCAATTATCAATAAGATTGTCGCTGTAACTGAATAAACCACTGCCAATCAGAACAAGCATGTCATTGCCGTAATTTTGTACCATATCCCGAATATTTTTCAATTCCATGCCTCCGGCAGGACAAGGAAAAATCGCCGGTAATGTTCCCAATTTTTCCCGACTGGCAATGACAATTTCACGGCAATCTTCTTGCGATAACGGAAAACGCCCGCCATAATTTGGAAAAATGGTCGCATCGGCTCCGGCAAGCCGCATCAGCGTTCCAAACAACACACGACAACTAATTCCCTGAGAATTGATCGCATAACTGCCAATAAACGCCGGATGAGCAATAATCGGAAGACCAAGTTGCATTTGCGCCAAACGCCGTAACGCATCCCAACCCACAAGACCAGGCGTTACCATAAAACCACCGGCACCAAGTTCCTTCGCCCGAACCGCACGCTCAAAAAATAATTCAATCGGCGACGTAATATTCGGCACATAAATTGTATTGCGTTTTGTTCGGGCATTGACCTCATGAACAGCAGCAGCACAACGCAAAACCCGCTCTTCAAACGGAGCAAAACATTGATCGGAAAGACCATGATCATCCTTGATAATATCAATTCCGCCCTCTGCAAATTGTTCCGCTAACTTCGCCAAATTTCGTGCGGAAAGTCCCATCGGTTTTAACGCCGTAAACAACAACGGACGCATCGGTATTTTCACAAGTTTCCTGATTCCGTCAACTCCAAAACGCGAACCGGGTAATTGTTCAATAATTCTCTGACTCGGTTGAATACCAACAACCTGAATTCCTTGTTTGATACTAATGTTGCCGAAAACAACATTGAGAAACTGTGTCCATTCTCCAGCAGCAATTTCGTCAGCGTAACTGATCGTTGCCAACCAATTCGTTTCGTTTTGCTGTTCGAACCGCTCAATACAACCGACAATTTGTTCCCGAATTGCACCGGACGGAAGAAAACGAACCGGAAATTCAACCGTTTGCTCCGTACAAATATCTGTTGCCTTATTTCGCGCTTCCGCTTCTTCGCCGGACAAACGGTAAATCACACGAAAACGATTGCCGCTTAGTTGATTTTTCAGTTGAACAGAATCAAAATCTTCAAAAAACATCTATCTTCAAGGGTTTGGAATTTGTTGTTGCTGATGCAGTTCCTGATCATTGCACGTTCCACGTAACAATGAAAATGTTACAGCCTCCAAGACTTTTTCAACAGGAACCAAATCGTCATTGCGAATAATCAATTGATTGCCCGTCTGCCAGAAAACCGCAATCGTTAAACCGTCTTGCTCAAAACATAAAACCGTTGCAAAATTCATCAGATCAAGATAAAAAAACGTCATCTCAAAACCCGTTACCATTTTGTCAAAAAAAATCCGGTCAAATCTGTCCACCTCCATGTCGTCATATTCTTCCTGCATCAGAGTTAATACTTCTTTGGCAATCTCATCAGGGTTTGTACCAAACGGATATTTTTTCAATAACCAAAACGCACCGTCTTCATTCGTCAACTGAATACTTCCCGTTACACTATCCATTTCCGACTCTTCGATGATCCAATTTTCAGGATACCCAAAATAAAGACCGTTTGAATTGTATTCTTTCATTTTTTATAAACCTTTTTTTCCAAGAACTCCGCCAACAATGTCGGATTGTCGGAAACAACAAGACGTTCAATACAAACCGAATCAACCCCAAGATTGGTCAACGCCTGAGTAATACGTTTCCAGATTTTGTGCCGCTTCTTGCCCTCCGCCAAAAAAAGATCGGTCGTCAACTCCGAAAGTTTCTGCTTCATAATATCAGAACGATTATCGTAATACCGTTTGATTATTTTATCCTGATAAGGTGTTCTGTCCAGCATTTTTCGTAATAAATTTTAATCCGAGACGCGGTCAACAAAAACTCGTAAACGGTACAACACTTCCGGCATTAATGACTTAGGAACCGATAAGTAAAAACCGCGAAACGCTTCCAGAAAAAAACGATTGCTCTGCGGTAAAAGCAAAATTCCGTTACGCCGAATTTGATAACGCCGAATATCGCTCCAAGCAATAAACCGATTCCGGTTAAAAGAACGGTAAACAATACCACTGGAATTTAATTCAAAATGAACCGGCACCAAAATACGCCACACCGTTCCCAATAAAAATATCAGAGCAAACAATTCAAGAATCAAATTGCCTTCACATTGCCAAACAATGAACCCCACCACAAAAGCAATTCCCAAAAGAAAAACCGCATTCCATTTTTGATCAGTAATCAACCAAACAGAATAATAAAGCGGTTTATTATTTTCCGCTGTTAAACCAATTGTTGTCGGATAAGCCTGACTCACACAAAACCCCGCCTAAGACATCTAAAACAAAATCAGGAACATTTGGAAATTTCAACAGGACGAATCAACGGAATCGTTTCAATATTTTGAGGTTCTTTTATTTTTAGTTCCGAACGCAAAACAACGCGATCCGACGGTGCCTCAATACCCACTCGAACCCGATCACCGCCAGTCCGAACAATTGTGATCACCACATCGTCACCAATACAAATTTTTTCACCTTCTTTTCTGGTCAACACTAACATTAATGTACCTCCATGTATAAAAAATGGGGGAAGAATAATTTTATTTTTTTCATCAGTTGATTCATCAATCTGATCTCTGTCTGACTACGAAAAAAAAAGAAAAATGTTCGCAAAATTCATTTTTTCTCAAGTTCCAGAACTAAACCGCAACCACATTTTTTTGTTTCTGCTTATCGGCAACAAGGACAAACAATAAATCAAACATCTCTAATTATCTTCACATTGCAATCAACAACACTATTGTTCCAAACACAGTAATTTTAATACGATCATAACTTTATCGATTATAACATTTATAACATTTATAACTATAACATTGTCGGTTTATTGCCGCTCAATGTCAATTCATCGAAAGAAAAATGAATATTTTTCACTTCAACCTGACTGTATCGTTTACCGGTAGGACCATAAAAAAGAATACGATTGGAATCTTTCTCCCAAATGGCACTAAACTTGACCGCACGCGGACCGTGTAAACAAAACATCATACCACAAGGTTGAAGTTGACCACGTTTCAGGATTGTTTCCGAAGTTGGAAAAGCGTTCACCATTAAATCATGATCGTGGCAAAGCGTTCGATAGACAAAGCATTTTAAATCGGATAAAGATTCAATCGAATCAATCGTTGTCGTTACCATAATTCAGATTCTTGAAAACTGTTAAATTGTAAGGGCGTTAAATCATTGTTCACAAAAATATACGCAAAAACAGGAGTAAAATGTAAATTCTACTCAAATTTTACTCAAAAGAAGTATCGTCATAAAATCAACAAAATCTTTCGTCAGAATAGAACAAAATGACCCAAGAACTCTGTTCGAAAATAGTTATAATAACAGTTATACGGATAAATAAAAATTATCTCATTCCAAATAATTTACTAAACCAATAAGAATCTATCGGCTGATCGGTTTCCATTATTTCCTGAAGCACAAGAGCATCGCTGGCTCGCTCAACAACAGTAAAACCTTCTTGATTTTTCTCAAAAACCCAAACTTGTGACGGATGTAATGAATCTGCAAAATCGGGATGATGGGTTGTCATTATCAATTGTGAATTTTGAGAGTTATCAAAAACATGGTGAATTTGGTCAATCAAATTCGTGCGGTATGACCAATCAAGTCCGTTTTCCGGTTCCTCCAAAATAATCAAAGGAGCAGGATCATTTTCTTTCAACAGAATTGTGTAAGCAAAAAGCCGGACAGTTCCTTCGGAAAGATGAGTAATAGGAATTGGTTGTTCTGCTCCCGACATTTTGAACGCCAAATACGGTTTATCTGTTTGGGTTGAATCAATTAAAATTGTTTCGACATCGGGAAGAAACGAAGCGATTTGCTGGAAAAATTGATCTTCTGCCCCGTAACGTTTCAATACATACATTACCAAACCGGAAAGATTCATACC
>JAISNF010000619.1 GCA_031276415.1 Planctomycetaceae bacterium | reverse complement strand
TAAGTAATGGTAATTTGTGTTGTTTCCTACGCCCTGAAGGGGCAACACAAGCCAGCCCGCCGCAACGCGGCGGGTAACGTCCCAACCCATCAACGCCCTGAAAGGGCAACATACAATAGTTGAGAGTGAATAGTTGATAGTGGAGAGTTTCGCAATGCGGAATTGTAAATGTTTTGGCAATAATTTCGTTTGCGGAACTCCCACTATCAACAAATACAACCGTAACGGTCTCTTTTTTTAACCGCAAAATTTAGGAAAATAAAAAAACTTGTCCGCAGATTTTGCTGATAATCGCAGATTATTTTTAAAAATACAACATTATCTGCGCTCATCTGCAAAATCTGCGGACACTTTTAAAAATCATCGGCGGACATGTTTCTTTTTCTGTGGTTAAGAAAATAGGCAGTTATGTTGACGAATACGTCAGCCAACAGTGATTCAGATACGGATTGACATTAATCCGTTTTACCGTTAAATTTATAAAATTATTATTTCCGCCGGAAAATAACAAGAGAATATAACAAGAGAAAAATTAGATACAATCACAAAAACATCAAACAGAAATATATCACAAAACATCGTTTCGCTTTAACATCATGACCTCGCCCATAGTAACAGGAACATCAGGGTCTTTTTTAACTTTGTTCGGCTCTTCCTTTTTCCATTTTGGAAGCGAAAAAATATTTGTTTGAGAATGTTGTTTCGAATTTGCAGCACAACCCGTCATAATCAGCATCGGACAAAGAAACACAATGCAAAAACTAATGCCAATAAAATGCTTTTGAAATGAAAACATGTTAAAAATTAAAGCCAATAGTATGGCAGAAAATTAAATAAAGAATTATCAGATTTTAATATTCCCAATTAACCATCACCTAATTATCGTCAAAATTGTTGTAAAAGTTTAATTTTTATTAAAGTTATCACAAACAATATCACAAAAAGGAACCCAAAATGAGTTCAACACATTCAACTCAGCAGGCTTTTGAACTGGCAAAAGAACGTTATGAGGAAATCGGAATTTCAGTTGAAAAGAGTTTGTCGCAACTGGCTGAAATTAAAATATCGCTCCACTGTTGGCAAGGTGATGACGTCGGCGGTTTCGAATCCGCAGCAGGTTTAACCGGCGGCGGTATTCTCGCAACAGGAAATTACCCCGGTAAAGCCCGAACACCGGACGAATTACGCCATGACGCCGAATTTGCGTTTAAGTTGATTCCGGGTAATCATCGCTTCAATCTTCATGCAATTTATCTGGAAAATAACGGTAAAAAAATTGAACGGGACGAAATTAGTCCCGAACATTTTCGCGGTTGGATTGATTGGGCAAAAAATAACCGTTTAGGACTTGATTTCAATCCGACCTATTTTTCACATCCTTTTGCGGCAGATGGATTTACACTCTCGCATCCCAACAAGGAAATTCGTCAATTCTGGATACGTCATGGAATTGCCTGCCGGAAAATCGCAGAGGAAATGGGGAAAAAACTCCAAACTCCTTCTGTTGTTAATTTTTGGATGCCGGATGGTTTCAAAGATATTCCGGTTGATCGGTTGGCTCCAAGATGCCGAATGAAAGAATCGCTCGACGAAATTTTCGCCGAAAAAATCAGTCCGCAATACGAACTTGACGCCGTAGAAAGTAAATTATTTGGAATTGGAAGTGAAACTTATGTTGTTGGTTCCCACGAATTTCTCATGGGTTACGCTACTCAAAATAATAAATTGCTTTGTCTTGATTCGGGACATTTTCATCCGACAGAAGGTATTGCCGATAAACTTTCCGCTTGTTCCCTTTTTGTCAAGGAATTTTTACTTCATGTCAGCCGTCCTGTTCGTTGGGACAGTGATCATGTGGTGATTTGGAATGACGATTTACGGTCAATTGCGGAAGAACTGGTTCGCAATAATTTATTGAAGCGCACACACATTGGTCTTGATTTCTTTGACGCAACACTCAACCGAATTGCCGCATGGACGATTGGTACTCGCGCCATGCTTAAAAGTTTGCTTGCTGCGTTGCTGGAACCGATTGATCAATTGCGGAAATGGGAATTGGAAGGAGATTACGCTCAGCGGCTGGCGGTTCTCGAAGAACTCAAAACAATGCCGTTTGGTGCTGTTTGGGATCAATATTGCGAAAGAAACAATGTTCCGATTGGAACAGCGTGGATTGATTCCGTAAAAAAATACGAACAAGATGTTTTGTCAAAACGTATTTGATACAATTTGTTCGCTAACGGTTTGCTAATTGTTTATTAAAATTGTTTGCTAAAATTGTTCGCTAAAATTGTTCAAACGGCGTGATAATGCGACACGTTTTGACAAATATTCGGAACAATACCGAAAGTGGTTGTTTATTTATTTACGATATTTACGACATTAGGTAACTTCTAAAAACCACAAATTTATTTTTATTAACCACAGAGAACACAGAGTTCACAGAGAGGAATTTTAAAAAATTAAAAAATTATTTTAGATCAAAAATCAATGATAATATTAGGAAACTTCTAAAAACATTGTTTTTAAAAAATCA
>JAISNF010000537.1 GCA_031276415.1 Planctomycetaceae bacterium | reverse complement strand
GTAATCTGTAAAATTCTTTACTTTTTTTTCACAGGAGAAAAAAACATGAAAAAGAAATTACGTTTCGGTTTTACACTTGTTGAACTTCTTGTAGTGATTGCGATTATCGGAATGTTAATTGCGTTACTCTTACCAGCAGTACAAGCGGCACGTGAGGCAGCAAGACGTATGCAATGTGCCAACAATCTTAAACAAGTAGGCATTGGAGTTCACAATTTTCACGATACTAAAGGCGGATTAGTTCCGGCGTGTATTACAAGAAATCGTGCCAGTACATTCGTGCTTCTCTTGCCGTTTGTAGAGCAAACGGCTATTTATGAAGCGATGGCAAGTAAAATGGGAAATTTCAATAACACTTTTGACCAAAATTGTTGGACAAACACTTCCAGTAGTATTCACATGGAAGACAGTACCCGAAATTCCCTATTTTGTCTCGGGAATTATCGTTGTCCCACCAGAAGATCACCTTCCGCTAACGAAGGTATTTACGATAGTTCCGTTACTACAGGTGATGAATCTTCTCGTATGGGACCAACCGGCGATTATGCCATTGTTGCTTATTTTGATTATCCCTGGGCAGATTCTCCACCAACAACACCTGCGAACATGCCTAATCATTGGTGCCACACACTTGATCCGGGAACAGGTTTAACTCCAAACAATCAGGAACGAATCGAACGGGCAAAAGGTGCGTTACGAACAGCAGTTCCTTTGAGTGGAGCAACAAGTTGGTCATATTGGGGTTCGAGAGATTCGTTTGCCCGTTTGCTTGATGGAACCAGTAATACGATTATTATCGGTGAAAAACATATTGCGTCAGATAATCGCGGAAAATGTACGACCGCTACAGTAACAGATATAACAACCGGTTATCATCAGGATTGTGCTTATACACATAATCCGCTTGGTAATTGGGGAGATGGTTGGATTGTACGTGGATTTTCTAGTGCATGGAATAATGCTTATGGACTTTCACGCGGTCCAGATGACCGTATAAATTCCGGCCCGGGTGGTGCCGGATTTGGAAGTTGGCATCCGGGTATTTGTCATTTTCTCTTAGGCGATGGTACCGTTTTTCCGATCAATAGTGCCACTCCGGTAGGTTCCCATACGAACAAAGGAACACTCCTAAAATTAGCGTGTATTGATGACGGTGGCGTTCTGCAACTCGATTAAACCGTCACGAAGGAATGCGATGTTTCGGCGAAATGTTGCCTACCTTATGATTACAAATTCAAAAGGTAGTCAATGTTTCGCCGGAAACATTGGTCGGCGTATTCGCCGACAGTTGACCCTGTTTTCGGACGGAAATGAAAACAATATCAACCGGCGCAACCTTTCGGCGAAAGGTTGCCTACCGAATGATTACAACTTCAAAAGGTAGTCAATGTTTCGCCGGAAACATTGGTCGGCGTACTCGCCGACAGTGACCCCTGTTTTCGTTCCAGATCAACCGTTGCGACCCTTCGGCGAAGGGATCGCCTACCGAATGATTACAAATTCAAAAGGTAGGCAACGTTTCTCTTGAAACGTTGCGTCGGCGTACTCGCCGACAGTTGACATTGTTTTCGGACGGAAATGAAAACAACCTCATTTCTACCTAATTTCCTAAACAAAACAACCTCAGTAGCAAGAAGTGATATAAAAAAATTGTACCCGTTCACGGAGATTCGTTTAACAAGTTATCATAATGATTACAAAATTTTTTTAATTATTTTAGATCAAAAGTCAATTATAAAATGAAATAACGTTTTGATTCCAATTAAAAAATTCCTCTGTGTTCTCTGTGGTTAATAAAAATAAATTTGTGGTTTTTAGAAGTTCCCAATATTCATACAATATTGTATTTGACCGGATCGTTTTTACAATTTTGTAGGATTATTCGATTGATGACGATCATTGTTCTATCTTCATTTTTATCACATTTTTACAGCATTTTTATCGCAATTACACTGTAAATTACACTTAAAATTACGCCGTAAACTACGCTGTAAATTGAATTCTTTGTTTATTGGTATAGATTTTGCATAGTGATAGGCGGTTCTTTTTTTTTATCCTGATAAATCATTATGTTCGAAAATCATCCTTGTTTTAGTGAAACAGCACGGCACCAAACCGGTAGAGTACATTTGCCGGTTGCGGCAAAATGTAATATCCAATGCAATTATTGCAATAGGAAATATGATTGTGCCAACGAAAGCCGACCTGGTGTTACAAGTGTTATACTGAATCCGGCACAAGCACTGACTTACCTTGATGCAGTATTAAAACAAGTGAACAATATCGCCGTAATTGGTATTGCGGGACCTGGTGATCCTTTCGCAAATCCGACAGAAACCATTCGAACATTGGAACTCGTTCATGAAAAATATCCAGACAAAATTCTCTGTCTCGCAACAAACGGTTTGGGATTAGTAGAATATGTGGACAAAATTGCCGCTCTGAATATTTCTCACGTAACAATTACAATGAATGCGGTCGATCCTGAAATTGGATCGCAAATTTATGCGTGGCTGCGTTTTGGTTCTCATGCTTATCGCGGTACCGAAGGAGCAAAAATCCTGCTTGAACGCCAAACCAAAAGTATCAGGAAATTAAAATCACACGGTGTTATTGTCAAAATCAATACCGTTGTGATACCCGGTATCAATGATAATCACGCTGTTGATGTTGCCCGATATTGCCGTGAACTCGGTGCCGATGTACAAAATTGTATTCCCTTGATGCATATCGAAGGAACTGTTTTTGAAAAACATACCGTTCCGACAACAGAGGAAATGAATACGTTGCGTAAAAAAACGGAACAATATCTTCCGCAAATGTTACATTGTACACGTTGCCGGTCTGATGCGGTTGGAATGCTCGGCACGGACAATAGTTACGAAATCAACCGGTTGTTACGGGAAGCCGCCATTATTAAAACGACGGCGGAACGCCCGTATGTTGCGGTGGCTTCTATGGAAGGATTGTTCGTCAATCGTCATCTCGGTGAAGCGTCAAGTTTATCTGTTTTCGGCAAAAAAGAGAACAAAATTGTTTTGTTGGAACAACGTACAACTCCGGCACCCGGTTCGGGTGATAAGCGTTGGTTGCAATTAGCGGAGATGTTTCAGGATTGTGTGGCGGTTCTTGTGAACGGTTGCGGACCCAATCCGCAACGTATTCTCGAAGAAAACGGATTACGGGTTCTCACATTGGAAGGACTTATTTCGGAATCAATTCCGTACATTTTCGACGGTAAGGAATTACCGAAAATCCTGTTACGCACACCCGGAGTTTGCGGTTCAGGTCGAGGTTGTCAAACTGCCGGTTGTCGTGGTACCGGCACGGGTTGCGGATAAATTCAAATTGTTTATTTATCAATTTACCGTTTCAAATTTTTCAAATAAATTTAAGTAAGTTTCAAATAAGTTCAAATTAAATTTGAACAAATTCAAAAAGGAGCAATAAACTATGCAAAAACCATCCCATCATATTTTGGTTTGTGGATCATTTCGTATGAACGGTACGCCGCAAGGTGTTTGTGCCAAAGGCGGTGCCGGTC
Organism: Planctomycetaceae bacterium; assembly: GCA_031276415.1. Taxonomy (GTDB): domain Bacteria; phylum Planctomycetota; class Planctomycetia; order Pirellulales; family Thermoguttaceae; genus WRKP01. The sequence goes on along the minus strand of JAISNF010000537.1, from coordinate 7,797 downwards.
AATTGTTGCAATATTTACAGGAAGAGTTAGCGGATCATGGCTTGAACGATGTTGCGGTGGCGTGTACTAGTTGTCTTAAAGTTTGTGATCGTGGTCCGGCGTTGGTTGTTTATCCTGAAAACTGGTGGTTTGGTCACATTGACAGTGAAGAAGCGATTGACGCTGTTATTGAGTCCCTTGAAAAAGGAACCCCAGCCGCCGAATACGCCATCGCCTAAACCATACGCCCTGTAAAGTGGAGAGTTGAAAGTGGATAGTGGAGAGTTTCGCAATGCGGAATTATTCACTATTCACTACTAACTATTCACTAAAAAAATCATCTGCGATTATCAGCGTAATCTGCGGACAAGTTTCTTGTTGTGCTCTTTGCGGTGAAAAATAAAATGGACAATTATCTATTGGCGTTAATATTGTAGCGTTTTGGCGTTTTAACTTGGGAGAAAGGTCAACGGGAATAATTGTGACAGAATAAGAACAATAATAAGACCGGAAACTCCCAATAGAATAAGTCCAATCGTCCATGTTTTCAAAGCATCCGTTTCGCTAATTCCACCCATCCGGCAGAAAATCCAAAAACCACTGTCATTCATCCAACCTGTTACACAAGAACCAAATCCAATCGTTACCGCAAGATATGCAGAATGAAACGGTAATATAACCGAATCCGTTACAATTCCTGAAAAAATTCCGGCAGAAGTAATCATCGCCACTGTACTTGAACCTTGCGCCGTTTTAATAATCGCCGTAACAAAAAATGATAAAATCAGTAATGAAATTCCCGTTAAACCCGCTTCGTTCCGAAAACATTCCTCAATCCGTTCACCAATTCGCGCCGCCCGTAACATCGCCCCAAACGCACCACCCGCCGAAGTAATCAATATAATCATTCCGGCACTGAAAATCGCCGCCTCAATTTTGTTGCCCAATTCCTGCAACGAAAGTTTACAAGTCTTAAATAATACACTTATACTAATAACCGCAGCAATAATTAACGCAAATCGCGGATCGCCCAAAAGACGACAAAAATTTTTGATAACAAGCCAGTCAACACCCCAAATAAGAATTTTCGATTTCTCAAGCATCTCAAGCACAGATTGTAACGAAATAAGAAAAACAGGAACAAAAATCGGCGCAAATGACCAAAATAAAGAAGGAACTAATTTCGTCTCAGAAATAGTTGCAGAAATATTTGAAGAAGAAGATACGTTAGAAGATACGTTGTTTTCTTGTTTCGTATTTTCAAGTTCATCCTCAAAATGAATCTCAGGAGACGGCAATAAACGGTTCATCAAAAAAGCAATCCCAAGAGCAAACGGAGCCGTCAACGCCGCCACAAAAATCGAAACAATTAAAAGAGAACCTAACGGAATGTTCAATGTTTCCGCAGCAATAACCGGCGCAGGTGCAGGCGGAGTTAATGTGTGAGTTAATGTTGCGCCAAGACCAATTGATAAAAGATAAAGAATATAATTTTTCTTCATTATTTTATAAAGCGAACGGGCAATCGGAACCAATAAATAAAATGTTGTATCATAAAAAATCGGAATCGATAAAATAAAACCACTACTCAAAAGCGCAGCCGGTATCAGTTTTTCTCCGAAAAGTTGGCGAAGAGTCTGAACAATTCGATCCGCACTGCCGCTGTCAAGCATACATTTTCCAATAATCGCCCCCATCGCAACAAGAATACTAATGTTTCCGGCTGTCGTTCCAAACGCCACACAAAGTTCTTTAATATGATCATCCCAAAACTGACCCGGTGAAAGCGGCGTCATAAAACTAACAAGTATCGCCGCCGCAAGAAGTGAAAGAAATGCGTTGACCCGCAAAAAAACAACCAATCCGACTACCGTCAGAACCCCAAACAAAAGAATTAACAACGGATCAAACATGATTTGTGATTTATGGTTTGTGGTTTGTGGAATAAAAATTTATGTGGAGTAAAAGGAATCAACCTGTAAACCGGTTAATTTTCGTACCGTTTCAGAAATCCCGTCAAGTTGGTCATTGGAAAGCGGCAAAACCCAACATTCCGGCGTCTGACGAGCAACCGTGTAAATCTGAACTCTTTGTATCCGATTCATTAATTTCAAACGTTCAGCATAATGACGGATTTCTTCGTTGTCCGGTTCTTTATCGTGCAATAAAACAAAACAAGATTGAATGACCAACGGATTATTTTTTGAAAATTCCGTCAGATTCGCCAGTATTTTTTCATACGAAATTGTTGAACGTGAAATTGTTCGGAAATAATCGGGTGTTCCGGCATCAAGTTTTGCCCAAATTTCGCCGTTGTTGGCGAGCAGTGTTTCCAACGTGTTACGAATTGGTTCCCGATGAAGTGTGCTGCCGTTTGTAATCAAAACAATTTTTGTTGCTTCCGTACAAAATTCTTTGCGGACAACGGCAACACGACGAACAACCTCTGAAAATTGCAACGATAATGTCGGTTCTCCGTCGCCGCTAAACGCAATATCACGCAAAACCTGTTTTTCCGGCGGTGTACGGGAAAGCCATGTGTCGCGGAACAACGAACCGTCATTGACCATACCAACCAATTCCCGAAGTTCCGATTCAAGTAAATCACAATCAATTGATGTTGCGGAATTATTTCTTTGCACGGAATTTTGCCCGGAATTAATCGCAGAATTACGCACGGAATTTTCCTGATTCTCGGCAAGTACCTGGCAATAAACGCACGAAAAATTACATTGGGCGGTCGGACTCAGATTCACTCCGATTGACAAACCGCCCGCACGACGGCTCACAACCGGATAAATATATTGAAACTTTTGGAAACGCCGCGGATGATATTGTACTAACGATGACATGTGTAACAGATTTTTGCGTTAGATTTCCACGTTTGTATCGTAACGAAAAACAGTGGTCGGAACACTGTGATGTTCCGCAATATTGAAAAGCAACGCCCAACGGTCAATTGCCTCTTTCAACGCATCCGGTTTGAGCGGCGACGCCCAAAGAACCTTAATAGCGTTACCGCAATATCCGTTTTCAATATCGGAAATACTCGGTAATGTCGCCAGAATTGTTCCGTGATAACAGAGTTTTCGAAGCGTTAAATAGGCAACTAAAAATTCCGCCTGCCGGCTTGGTTTGAACCGAATAAACGTTTCATAAGCCTGCGCTCCCTGCTTTAAGGCACCAAGAAGTTGAAGTTCCACTGTCGGAACCAACGTAAAAGCGGTTCCGAGAAGTTGATCCGGATCGGTAATCGGTTCGTCGTTTTCTAACGATCTCATAACGGTATCAATTCGCGCCAACAACGCCGAATTGGATTCGGGCATCTGTTGCGGTAACATTTTTGTTGCAGCATTGAGTTCCGCCACACCGTCAAGCATAATGTCCATCAACTCCTGCGACATTTCAATTCTATTTTTGCGAACATGATCAAGAAGCGTCTCTAATTCGTGAGCCAGACTTGCGGAAACTCCAACACCAAGCATTGTAAAATTGCCTTTTCCGGCGTGAAGACGCCGAAACGCTTCTTTCATCAACTCCGGTTCTTTGTCATTTTCCAACGATAAAAGAACATCCTGAAGTTCCATAAGTCCGCGCGACAACTCTGTGAGCAAATCCGAAATATCCGTATCGGTTAAATCTTTCTGGCTTGATTCCTCTATCCGATTGGCGATACGGTCACGTTGAGCGGACAATTTGGCTTTTGTAATCAATTCTTCCTGTGTGTGTTTCATCACCGTCGAACCCGGAACCGAACTACTGAAAACAAAATCATCCTTTTCAATTTCCGAAACAGCAGGTTTCGAGAACGACGAAGCGTCTTCGTGTCCTTCATCTGTTTTGAGCGGAACACCGGTTGCCATCGCCACCACCGCATTAATATCAACCGTCATTCCAACTCGCCCGCCGCTAATAATACACGTTCCGGCAATTCCCGTTACATCGCGGTCAAACATGTCTTTGGCAAGCGGAACATTGACCAGTTTTGACGGAGCCAAAAATTCCGTAACAATGCAGGCGATTCGTTCTTTTTTGCCTTCAATAATGACAACCGGAACAACTTCAGGATTATCCTGAGTCGAAGTTCCGCCGCCGAGCAATTCCGAAAGATCGAAAAGAGCAATCGGATTACCAAGATATTTGATAAACCGTTCACGATCCATCGAGGCTTGAATTTGTTCCGGTTTAATTCCCTGCAAACTGACAACCTGATCAATAGAAAGAGCGTAAAGCGTGTTGCTGCAACGGACAATAAGCGCATCAATAATATTCACCGCTTTCAGTTTTGGAATGTGTAACCGAAAAGTACAACCACATTTAGGCTGATTTTCCAGTTCGACGGTTCCGCCAAATTCACTGACCATTGTGTTGACCAAATCAAGACCGACTCCGCGTCCGGAAGTATCTGTCGCTCTTTCTTTGGTCGAAAAGCCGGACATACAAAGGATTTGCAAAACGGTTGGTTGTTCACCGAAACGAATCAGACCGAGTTTTTGGGCGCGTTCGATAATTTTTTGTTCGTTAATTCCGCGTCCGTCGTCGGAAACGACAATTTCCGTTTCATGTTCGTGTTCAACGGCTTTGAGCAAAATAATTCCTGTTTCGCTTTTATTTTCATGAATTCGCTCAATAGGAGTTTCGAGACCGTGATCGGCGGCATTTCGAAGAATATGGAGAAGCGGTTCCACGAGACGTTCTGCCAATGCCTTATCAACAAGAACTTTTTCGCCTTCGAATTTCAGATCGATTTCTTTTTTCAAATTCCGTCCGAGATCGCGCACCGGACGGCGAAACAATTTAAACGTCTCGCCGATTTCAACCATTCGAATAGCCATGACGAGATCGTGCAAGTCCTGAGAAATTCGTGCGGAGGCTTCGTCTGCCGACTTAATAATTTGCAGATCGGCTTCAGCCATTGGGCGGCGATGAGTTACGGCGTCCACCATATCGCGTTGAAGTTCGTGCAATGTCGAACTGGTGATAATCACTTCACCGGCAAGATTAAGCAATTTGTCAAGATGCTCCAAACGCACCAACATACGGTCAACACCACGACCTTGAATCTGATTTGTAGAAGGTTCGGACATAGTTATCAAAATCCGGTTATGACGGATTAGAAATTTTAGGTAAAAAACAAAAAAATTTTATAAAGAAGTATTTTCAAACAAGTATTCTCAAACAGAATCAAAATTAAAAGTCCCAATTCATTATACTTTATGAATATTATATTTTAGGAATTATTCAGTAAAATTTCTGTAAATAAATTAAATCGGCGTCATAATTCTCTGTAAATTTTTTATTTTTCAATATTTTTTCAACATTAGGGATTTTTAATTTAACACAATTACTACAAAAAATCAATCCGACATCTCCTCTTATTATTGGATGAATCCCAAAAAATATCCAATGCTCTTTTGGTATTTCTAAAAATTCATTATTGATTTAATTCTGTATTTTACAAACCTCAACTATTAAAAATGTTGCGTGTATCTTGATTTTTAACCGTGAACAAGGTACAAGTTAGTTTTTACGGATAAAAATATTGACAAAGAAACGTGTCCGCAGATTACGCTGATAATCGCAGATAATTGTTAAAATATAAAACGATAAAAATGCGAAACATAATTTTGTAAAAGTTCAGTTAATATTATCATTGTATTATCATTGATTTTTGATCTAAAATAATTTTTTTTTTTAAAAATTTCCTCGCTGTGAACTCTGTGTTCTTTGTGGTTTTAAAAAGTAAATTTGAGTTTTTAGAAGTACCTGTATGAAATTTAACGTATGAGATTTGATTTAACAAACGCATCGTATCGGGTTTTGGATCGGGCATCGAAGTATCGGTTTCCGGCAACAACATCGGAAATTTCCGCCGCTAAAATACTTGTCGCCTTGTTTAAAGAAGAAGAAAGCCGTGCGGCTGATTGGCTTGGTGCCGCCGGGCTTTCACTTGAAAAATTCTGTACGGAATTTGGTGTTCGTGAACTTTTTGAAACACTAAAAAACGGAACTTCACAAACCGAAACGCCACAAACTGAAACTTCACAAACTGAAACATTGCAAAGTCCGATTAGTGCGCCGTCATTTCCGGTTGGTTATTATGGAATTCCAGCCGGATTAACGCCGGCATCGAATCAGCCGGATTCGCCGCAAATCGAAGCGTCACCCGCTGGAAACAATGCCTCGCGGGTTAAGCATCCTGATTCTGAAACATTTACCGACAACAAACACAAAAAACAGAATGAATCACAACCGGAAAAAGAATTTGTTACCGATACATGGAATCACGCCGATTCGCCGATTCAACAACGAACTTATTCAATTTATCCCCAATATCGAAACGACAATTCCGAACCCAATTTTCAAAGCCGGATTCGGTTTTATCTTGATGATCAACTTGTTCATCCTGGTCGGATATCGAAACAATTAGAATCGGCATTGGAAATTATTTTGCATCGTTTTTCTCGTCAAGATATTGGGAGGTTGCCGGTTCAAACCAACGGAGGAATCACAACAATTGCAAACCGGAAAACTGCCGACACTTTTTTGTTGGCAACAGAACATCTTCTGCTTGCGGTTGTTTTGGACGACAGCGATGTCGGTTTTTGGCTTCGTGATCACGGTTTTGATCCGACGGAATTGTATCAGCGAATTGACGGAATCGGCAACAATTATTTGATCACACCGGAAACAACAGAGCCGATATTTAACGAAACAAATTTTTCGGATCAAAACGAATCCGTTCAATCTCCAGATCAATCTACGGAGTCATTGGAAAACGCATTTTCTGTTACTTTGACTGACGGCAAAATTTATCGTTTGCTTGACGCAACTGCCAATCGCGGCAAGGAAGCGGTTCGGGTTATTGAGGATTTTGTACGTTTTGTTTTGGATGATCTGGTATTGACGCGTCAGTTAAAAGATTTTCGGCACGAATTTCAAGACATATTAAATTCGTTTCCGACTCGTTCGCGTCTTTCCGCCCGCAACACGGAACATGATGTTGGTACTGTATTGGAAGGAAACAGTGAATATCAACGTAATTCAACAGACGCTGTGCTTGCCGCTAATTTTGGTCGTCTTCAGGAATCGCTTCGTAGTCTCGAAGAATTTTCGAAACTCATTAAACCGGAAATTTCCCGACATTTTGAACGATTACGGTATCAATGTTACACATTGCAAAAAGTTGTTACGTTGAATAATTTTTCTCCGCCAATTGATTCTTCGTTACAAAACAATTCTCCGTTACAAATTGATTCCTCTCCGTTGATTGGTTCTTCTTTTTCTTTTGTAACAAAACCGGATATTTCAATGGCGAGGTTATACGTATTAACGGATATTCGGGCTGATGAAGAGGAATTTACAACATTTGTGCGGGCGATTATTGAGGGCGGGGCGGATGTGATTCAATTGCGTGACAAAAAGGCGGATGATCGGACATTGCTTCATCGGAGCCGGATTTTGAAGGAGCAAATCGTAACATTGGGGCGTTCTGTACTTTTTGTAATGAATGATCGTCCTGATCTTGCGCGAGTGGCGGATGCGGACGGTGTTCATATTGGTCAGGAGGAGTTACCGGTTGATGCGGTGCGTCGGATTGTTGGTACGGAAATGCTGATTGGAGTTTCGACTCATTGTATTGAACAAGCGCGGCAAGCGGTGTTGGATGGTGCGGATTACATTGGTGCCGGACCTGTTTTTGAAACACTTACCAAAGAATTTACCGAAATAGCCGGAACAGGTTATCTTCAAGAAGTTGCTACGGAAATTCAGATTCCGGTATTTGCGATTGGCGGTATTACGGCGGAAAATCTCGAA
>JAISNF010000514.1 GCA_031276415.1 Planctomycetaceae bacterium | reverse complement strand
GTGGAATTTGCGAAAACGTATTGTCATTGTTTCAACAAACCTCATTTTCACCTAATTTTTCTTAACTTAACAACCTCAGTAGCAAAAAATCATAAAAAAATCCGACCTCATTACCTCATTAAAAAATAATCATAATGAGGTAATGAGGTTTGTATTTGGCGGCATTCATTGCTACTGAGGTTTTTTTTGTAAATCGTTTTGTTAGGAAAAATTAGGTTGAAATGAGGTTATCGAAGATGAACACGACACCATTGAGGCAATTCTTGGAATAGTTATAAATTCAGCCGTGAACGGTTACGAATAATCAGAATAAAAAGTTACAAATTGAAGTACAGGCATCAACGATTTATGAACGATTTATGGGCGGAAGAATCCGACCTGCGAGGAATGTTTCCGCTATTAGTGTTGCAATAATAAGGTAAAGCAAAAAATCACTCAATGATTGTTCGCCGGAAAATTCTGTTGCAACAGAAAAACCGGCGGCACTTTCCAATGATTGATTAACGGAACGTAAAATATTGGAAAGTCCGGCAACATCCGCCAAAGCGGTTTCGCCTTCTTTCGCATCGACATTGACCGCAAAAAAACGCCGAACCTCTTCGCCGGAAAGTTCTTTCAATATCGTTTCATAAAAACCGGATTGATCGGTTCGTGAAAAAGTTGCCGAAGCATTGGTGTCATTCAGTAAAACGGCATCCAACGAAAAACTGTTTCCGGTTTCGCCGTTTTCACCGGAAGGAGGTTGAATCCGAATTTTTCGTTCAAAAAGTGTCGGATCAAGATTGATCGGAAACGGTTCACCAACAAAAACCGGAACCGTATCAGAAGAACGTTTCGAAAGCCAAGCGGCAAGTTCCAGCATGACAACAACAAAACCCGGATTGCCGCGCCCCCAATTATTCCAAATCGGAGCCGCCGTTGTTAAAAACGTAACCGTCCGACCTTTGCCAAATTCCTTTTCAAGAACCAACGGCGCATTGTTACGAAGTGTCGCCAAAACATGAAGAGGAGATTTTATCGTACTAATATTTTCATTTTTGTCGTTTTTATTCGATATATTTTTTTTATTTTGTTCCGATGATTCGTTTTGTTCCGGCAATTTATTTTGTTCTGATAATTTATTTTGTTCCGGTAATTCGACGCCGATATATCGTTCGATTTTAACACTTCCAAGCAACGGACTTTCTCCTTCGCCGAATAACCGAAACACCGGATGCGCAACAACAGTAATATCCGGCGTTTTACTGAGAAAATCAGGTTCCAAAACTGTTTCGGAAATTGGTGAGGCGGGAAATAAACCGTTTCCGTTTTTGTACAATTCATTGCGAATAAAATCAAGATTCGTTTCCGTACCGGGAAACAACGCCAAACCGCCGCCGGATGTAACATATTCTTCCAACGCTTTAACCGCCGCAGGTTCCAGTAACGGAATATCCGGCAGAAATATTGCATGAAACGGAGCGAGCGGCTTATTGGCGAGAAAAGAAGGCGGCTCAATCCGTGTTCTGATTCCTGATTTTGTTCCGCCCGGCGAAAGCGCAAGACGGATATAATGCGTTGACGAATCCGACGCCGAAACATGTTTTTCCGAACTAATAATCAAAACTTCCAACGCTTCGGGAACATTCAAAATAAGGAATCGGCGGTTGTCATCGGGAATAGCATCCGGCGGAAGTTGAACTTCAATCCGGTGCGGCTCGGAACTATTCAACCGAACCGGAAACCGAACCGGCGGAACAGTTTGCTCACCGGCTTTAATTTTAGGAATTGTTACAATCGATTGAGATTGCCCGTCAACTAACAGCACAAGAGGAATATTTTCAACATCTTCCTGACTGTGATTGGTAATTTTCGTATCCAAAAGAATATCAATATCCGTAGCATGAATTCCGTCAACAAGTTCCAAATGGTCAATACTTAAATTGGTATGTTCTTTATCCGTAACACGAATCATACGAACCATACCGCCAAGTTCACGGATTTCGGTTAAATGTTTCAAAATTGGCGTTGGATTTTCCCAATGTTGCCGACGAAAATCGGACAAAAAATAAACAACCGGTTTCAAACGTGTGTTGGATTGACGGATCAACATGACTGCGGCGGCTAATAATTGTTCCGGTTTATCGGCGGACTGTGAAGGTTGAAGCGTTTCGAGAGAACTCTGAATAATCGGGAGTTCTTCGGAATTAAGAAACAATTCCGCAATATCCGGCGACTCGCCTTTTTCAACAACCGCAGCACGGGAAAGCCGAACCAAAGTTAAACGATCATTGGATTTTCGCCGCGATGTCGTATCAACAATTCGCCGGATTACCGCAACAGTATCTTCAAAAAGCGGAACTCCGCCTTGCGCCGAATTACGCTCGTTCATCGAAAATGAATCGTCAAGCAAAATAATATGATGAATCGGTTTGCCGCTAAACCAATTGCTAAGCGTTCCTTCAAGTTTGGGACCGGCAAGCATGAGAATTATAAACGTAACAACTAATATTCGCAACAACATCAAAAGAAACTGTTGCAAAAAAATCCGCATCCGGCTTTTTCTGTAACCTGCCAAAAGAAATTCCAACGCCGCCCACTCAATCCGACGATGCCGAAACATGTTAATCAAATGAATCAACACCACCAAACCAAGAATCGGAAAAAACCAAAGTAATACAGGATAAGAAAACATCGTTAAATATTGTATCGTTAAATTTATGTAACGTGAAAATTCGGCAACGTGTTGTCCGCTTTTAAAGTCGTCTGTTTTTGAAATATTAAATATTTTTTGTTCTTCTTTTGGCGATGAGTCCGGCAACGTAACCGGCTTTGAAACCGGCATCAATATTAACAACCGTAACATTGGACGCACAACTATTTAACATTCCCAGTAAAGCGGCTAAACCGCCAAAACTTGCACCATAACCGACACTTGTCGGTACCGCAATTACCGGACAAGAAACAAAACCTCCCACAACACTCGGCAATGCCCCTTCCATTCCTGCAACAACAACAATGGCATCCGCATCCTGAAATTCCGGCAACTTCGCCTGCAATCGATGAGGTCCGGCAACTCCGACATCTTGAATAAACACAACCTCCGCTCCTGTCCATAAAGCCGTTTCACGGGCTTCCTCCGCAACCGGCGCATCACTCGTTCCCGCTGAAATGACCGCAATTTTGCCACAAAAAACCGATGATTGTTCGGAAGAAGTTAAAAGCCGAAATGTTCGCGCAACAGAATTATAACGATACAAACCGCCAACCGCCGATAATTCTTGTTCAAGAAATTGCCCCTTCTCCGTATCAATCCGTGTCGCAAATCCGTCAAGCCCGTGTTCTTTAAGGGAACAAAAAATCTTTAAAATAGTTTCTTTGGTCTTGCCTTCACCGTAAATCACTTCAGGAAAACCACACCGCTCACGACGTCCCAAATCAAGTTGAACCTCGCCAAGATCGGCAATACTATGTGAATGAATATGATCGGTCATTGTCTAAATGTTACAATTTGTAATTTCTGGAAAATAGTCCGTTTGTTTCTTCGCCCTCTGCGGTAAAAAATAAAATGAAACAAAAACGTTGTCAAACACGGCAACCGTCAATTTTCGTTATGACCATTTTGGCATGGAAAATTTCAATGGTTTTATTGGAAGTGTTGCAAAAATACCGCTCAGGCTGGAATTGGTGTAAGTAACCACTAATTGAATCTGTATTGATTTTAGTTGCGTTAAATTGTCAAGAGCCGAAGCAATGTTAGAAAGTAAAATGATATTTGAAGCAAAATAAGGTTTACGCGGATCATTAACCGGCGTAACAGTAATATTGCCCAAGTCTTTTGCGCCGGTAAGAATTCCTGTTGTTTTATCAATTTTTGCTTTGTCATCGGCAACAAATAATTGATATTGAAACGATGTGTCCGGCGATGTCGGTAACATTTTTTTCGAATCATTTTGAGCCGGCGATTGAATACCCAATTTAATTCCATAATTGTAACTACTGTCAAGAGCAAAACCGGATTTAATAAATGTTGCCAAAGGAACAGTTGCCGTTTTAAATTTTGTTTCTTTTCCATAAACAGTTTGAGTTGCCGTTGCAAAATCGGCGGCGTTAATTGTTACAATCCGTACAAAATATTGCGTGTTCGGATTCAATTGTGCAGCAAGATCAAACGGTTGCGTTTTGTTGGTAATTTGTTCAACAACGGCGGCGTTCCAATCCGGTTTGCCCTTAGCGTCCACAACATCAGTGTATTCGATATAATGATTCAATATTGTACCTGCCGGAATATTTTTCGGTTCAGTTATTGTCAATCCCTTAGCGGAAACAATCGTAATCTGTTTGCTATCAACTTTAACCGTTGAAGCGGGATAATCATTTGTTGTCACGGAAATGCTCAGTTTGGAAGACAATTTTTCATTCGATTTTCCGGCGGCGGCAACGGCATAAATTTCAACGGTATATTTGCTTTTCGGAGTTAATATTTCTGTAATAGAAAATTCTTTCGTTCCGGCGGCAACATAAGCATAATCAATCAAGGCTTTATTAACGTCATAAACCAGAACTTTATATTGCAACGGTATTCCAGACGTTTCCGAATCGTTCCAAAAAACTTTTGCGGATGTTGCCGTAACAATATTGGTGTTGTTTGATTTTTTCGGCGGGGCAATTTTAGCCGAAGTGGAAACGCCGGAACTTCCGCTAATCGGAACCGGCACAGGGTCTTTTGTGTTGCCAAAATTAAAATAAGTCGGCGTCGAAATAATCGAATACGTATTGTCCGCCCGAACAATAACCTGATAACGGGTTGCCTGCGTCAGTTGAGAATGAGGAATAAACGTTTCAAGTTTTGCGCCCGGTTTGACGTTTATTTCAATCGTTGTTGCGCCGGTTTGAGGAGTATTCGTACCGGAATCGACTTTAATTATCGCAACTACAAATCCGCCGCTATAATTCGCTGGGGCTTTCCATGTAATTTTAACGGCATCGACTTTACTTGTTCCGATTTGAGTTTTCGACGCAACTGTTGTTTTCACTTCCGTAACCGCTCCAACCGAAATATTGATTCCGTCGCCGGACTGCTGCGTTTTGAACGTTCCTGAAACGAGAATTACTTCGGGAATATTATTAATTGTTGCCGTAACCATGTAATCATAATTTGTTCCGGCGGCAAGTCCTGTTACAGTTACAGCGGTTTTGGTTGTCGTTTCGATTTCCGTCCATTCCGTACCGATTTTCAGCCAGGCGGTGTATTTGTTTCCCGTAACTTTATATTCCTTACTTGGTTTCGTCCATGTAATTGTTACGGCGTTTGTCGTAACACCGGAAGCGGAAACGGTTGAACCAAATTCGGACGGCAAATCACCGATTACGTAAGGATGTTGATACGCTCCCATATCAACGGCTCCGCGATTATGTCTTGCGTTTCCTTCTTTATCTTTTGTAACACCAACCGGAACCAATGCGATTTTACCGGTACCCAACGCCGGCGATTGATTTTCAATGAGATGTAAATCCCATGTTTTCCAAAGATTCGTTGTCCACGCACCGACAGTATAATTTGCAAATGTTGCAAATTTTGGATCAATTTTGTTCGCTATATTAGTTGAATAAAGGGAATCAGAATCAATGGTAATTTTTGTTGTTGAAGACAAATATGAAATTAGTGAAGCATTAATTTTAACTTTACCGCCGGTTTGCAGGGAAAAATTGTCACCGCCCGAATTATTGAAAGCGACAATTGAATTATTGATAATCAAATCAGACCAAACCACAATGAAACCGGTATTGCCGACAATGTTTGAATTATTGACCGTTAATTTTGAATTTGCCTGTACATTCAGCGGATAATTATCATTTCCGATAATCAGGGAGTTTGTTATTTCCGCTGTTCCATGCACGAGAATAATCCCAAAGTTACCAGAAAGTTTATTTCCGGCAATTGTTGAATTCATTACCAACATGGAACCAACCGACTGGACATTAAAGAGTGATTCGCTAGCGGTATTTCCTGTAACAACAACATTGATTAGCGACAACTTACCGAAAATCAAACCAACTCTTATTCCGCTTCCTCCGGTTAAAGTCAAATTGCGAAACGTTAAATCGCCGCCGGTTTCAATTTTAAAACCTTCTGAGCCGGTGTTAATCGTGATATTATTATTTGTTCCGTCAATAACAATACCTTTTTTCTGGACAGTTAATGGGTTGTTACCGATGGAAACGGTTTGATTTTGCAGAGAATCGGCGAATTTTATTGTCGTGTTCAAACCGGCGTAGAATACGGCATTCCGAAGCGATACAATTCCGTTTTGATATTTAACGGGCTCGGCATTTGTTGTAACTACAATCTCGGAACTTCCCCAGATTTTGACTTCACCAATATTGTTTAGAAAATTCCTGACAATAGCATCTTTCTGAAACCATTTATCTGTTACGTTTGAAACGGCAAATTGACCTGCCAAAACGACTTCAAATGTTGTCGTCCAGTCTTCCAAAGGATTTGTTGCTCCGTAATCTCTGGCAAAATCACCGGTTTTTGAACCGGATTTTTTGGAATTACCGTTCCATGAAATCGAGGCTAATTGCTGATAATAGGACGAATGATGCCAATTATGTGCAAATTCGTGAACGACGAGGCTCCTATCGGCTGTGTACCGATTATCCAAAATAATCGCATTGCCGGCTCCATAATTCATTCCGGTATAGATACCACCCGAACTGGGACCTCCCAGATCACCGGCTGGGACAAGCAACATTTCGGTTTTGTTTTGAGAAGCAGTACAAAAATATTTGTAATTCCCCAAAAGATTATAAGTGTACCGAATTGTATCGACAACATTGAAAAGATGCGTATCCGTCCATGCCTGATAATGGTAACTATTAATTGTTGATGTATTGACAAAAACAAGATTAGCGTCATCTTTACCGGATGCTGTTGACGCTATAGAACTTCCGCTCGCCCAACTATCGCCGTTACTTTTACTTCGCCAAAGAAACACCGAACTGCCGGTTCCGGTGTTGTGAAAGATATTTGTTCCGGTTCCGCCGATAATTAAATCGTTACCGTTACCGCCGTTAAAAATATTTGAACCGGAACCACCCGTCAAATCGTCATTACCGTTACCGCCGTTAATCGTACAACCAACCGTAACGTAAACATCGCTGTACAACGCCTTAAACGTATCATCGCCGTCGTAACCGTTAAAAACGATTGAAGGAATACCGGAAAATGTTGAACCAAGTTGCGTAAAAGAATTTCCGTATGAAGCGGAAACATAAATTGTAAAATTGTTGCTGTTTTGGTGAACCTGAACCCAATCATCATTGTTTGTTCCTTCGATTGTCAAAACATTGTTGGAAACAGAAGCGTTAATACTTGTTCCGGCGGTTTCCAAAATGAACGGGACATCGTCTTGAATATCTTGGTCTTGAATATCTTGAAATCCCTGAATATTGGGAACAATTGTGTTTGCCGAAAGAAATTCGCGATTTTCCAAAATCTCGAAACTCAGACATTTTTGTCGCAATTGAGAAGAGAACCGTTTTAGTTTTGCTGTCCGGTACATGAAAAGTTTAGAGTGTAAAAGTAATAATAATTATTTCGGTGAAACTTTCACAAATAAACAACTATTTTATTTATTTACAAATGGAAATCAATAGGGC
>JAISNF010000456.1 GCA_031276415.1 Planctomycetaceae bacterium | reverse complement strand
GAATCTCCTTTTGAACAATAATGCAACTTATTGGGATTCTGCGTTTGAAGATTTATTGGTTGATGACCGTGATATGACGAATCAAGCGGAGTTACGCATGTCAGAAGTGAATCGTCAGTCTTTCGGTTGGTTTGACGTTGACCGTGTCAACGGCTTGATCAGCGGATCATTGTATTCGCCAACAAATAATATCTTGAACAGTAACAATTCTCTTTCGTTTCCAATTGTTCCGATAATAGATGATGGGGAAGAAGAACAGAAAAATGATAACGAAAAAAACAACAGTGAAATTAAAACAGTAACACTAACATTTCTCCAGTCGTTGATCTTGGAAAACTTGACGAATGATATTTTATAACCTAAAATAATCCGGTTGTTTTGGTTGTTGTAACTAATGTTGTTATTGACGCCGTAACTTGGGACAATTGAAGATTTTATCAGAAGACTTTGTCAAAAACATTTGCAATTCCACAGAAATATAAAATGAGCGCACCCTGGATCACGTATCGACCGGAAATTCAAGTTTTAGATTGCACAATCCGTGACGGCGGATTGGTCAACGGTCATCATTTTGATGACGACTTCGTCCGAACTGTCTATCAAACCTGCATCGAAGCCGGCGTTGATTATATGGAAATCGGATACAAAAATTCGGACAAAATCTTTTCACGTGATAAATTCGGAAACTGGAAATTTTGCCGCGAAGACGATGTTTGTCGGGCATTAGGCAATATCGTTGATAGTGTTAAACTTACCGCAATGATTGACGCCGGAAGAGTCGATTGGAAAAACGATGTCTTGCCGCGTGATCGGAGTATTTTTACAACAATGCGTGTTGCATTTTATGTCCATCAACTTTCCGAAGCAGTGGACATGATTCGCGATGCCCACGAAAAAGGTTATGAAGTCTGGGCAAATCTCATGGCAGCCTCCACCGCAAAAGAAGTTGAAATCGATCAGGCATTGGAAATTTTAGCCCAAACTCCGGCGTCGGTTTTGGTGGTTGTTGACAGTTACGGTTCAATGTACGCCGAAACCATCGAACATCTGGTCAAAAAATATCTTCGTTTCGGAAAAGAAACCAACAAAGAAGTTGGAATTCACGCCCACAATAATCAACAACTTGCCTTCGCTAATTCTATCGAAGCCATCATTCACGGCGCAAACCGTGTTGATGCTTCGATTGGCGGACTTGGACGCGGCGCAGGTAATTGCCCGATGGAACTTTTGCTCGGTTTTCTACGAAATCCGAAATTCAAAATCCGCCCTGTTTTTGCCGCTTTGGATCGGATTATTACTCCGCTTCGTCAACAAATTGATTGGGGTACGGCACCGGAATACATCATTACCGGACAAATGAACCAACATCCCCGCGCCGCCATCGAAACCCGCGACAATCCTGAATTACGCGATCATTATCTCGAATTTTATGACCGAATCGTTAGCGAAAGTTAATGATATATTTCTCACATTTGACAATTCGGTTTGCGTTTTTGAACAAAATCAACAAATTTCGACGGAATTTTTACAGAATTTACAGGATTGGCAAATAGAATATTCCAATCCACTACCAACATTCCGGCGGTTAAAACCGCCGGCTATCTTGGAAATGCCACGTTGGGGCAATCCCAAGATAGCGATGGGTTTTAACCCATCGGAAGTTTGCTCTTCGGCAAAACATTGCCCCCAACCTCAAAAATAACGCCGGAAATTTTAACATGCCGGACAAATACACTTGCTGAATCATTACAAAAAAAGACCGGTTCAGACAAAGCGAATGTACACGTTGACTTTTGGAATCATTGAATTTACAATGATTCCTTACATTCACACCGTGTAATTGTTCACACCCGTTTTTCAAAACATTTTCTTAAACATATCTTTATGAAACGCAAAATTTTAGTAACCAGCGCATTGCCGTATGCTAACGGACATATTCATATCGGGCATCTTGTCGAATATATTCAAACAGATATTTGGGTTCGTTTTCAGAAGTTGTGCGGAAATGACTGCATTTATATTTGTGCCGATGATACGCACGGAACAACAATGATGTTGCGTGCGCGTACGGAAAAACGGACAGAAGATGAAATCATCAAAATAATGAACGCTGCCCATTTGAAAGATTTTAACGGTTTCGGTATTGAATTTGACAATTACGGCAGCACCCACTGCGAAGAAAATAGAACACTTTGTAACGAAATCTGGGCGGCAATCCGAAAAGCCGAAATGGTTGAAGAAAAAGAAATCGAACAACTTTACGATATTGAAGCCAAAATATTTCTTGCGGATCGGTTTGTTAAAGGAACTTGTCCCAAATGCGGTAAAAAAGATCAATACGGCGATAATTGCGAATGCGGAGCCCATTATTCTCCGGTAGATTTAACCGATCCCGTAAGTACAATCACCGGAACCATTCCCGAAATTCGGAAATCAAAACATCTCTTCGTCAATATCGAACACGAACACCCATTCCTCGATCAATGGGTTCACTCAGGAACCCTGCAACCGGAAATCGAAAATTATCTTTCCGCTCAGTTTTTGAATGAACCGTTACATCATTGGGACGTTTCAAGACCGGAACCCTATTTCGGTTTCAAAATTCCCGATTCGCCGAATAATTATTGGTACGTTTGGTTTGACGCTCCAATCGGTTACATGGGTTCAACATGGGAATGGTGCAAACTCAAAGGACATGATTTCAACGATTGGTGGAAAAATCCCAAAACAGAAATTCATCATTTTATCGGTAAAGATATAACCTATTTTCATACGCTGTTTTGGCCTACAATGCTCAAAGTTGCGGGATTTACGTTGCCGAAAAAAATTCATATTCACGGTTTTTTGACCGTCAACGGCGAAAAAATGGCAAAACGGCGCGGAACATTTATTTTGGCATCGACTTATCTGAAACATCTTGATCCGTCTTACATGCGTTATTTTTACGCTTCGAAACTTTCGAGCCGTGTTGACGATATGGATTTGAATTTTGAAGAATTTGAAACAAAAGTCAATGCGGATTTGATTGGTAATGTCATCAATTTAGCGTCCCGAACCGCCAAATTTGCGGTTCACACCGGACTTTCGGAATATTATCCTGACGACAACGGTTTGTTCGAACAAGCAGCGGCGTTGGGCGATGATATTGCGGAAGCCTACGAAAATGGTGATTACAGCAAAGCGATTCGGCTTATCATGGAATGCGGCAATCGGGCAAACAAATTTATTGAAGACGCCGCACCGTGGACGATCAAATTAGACCCGACGCGAAAAACTGATTTGCAAGATATTTGTACCATCGGATTAAATTTGTTTCGTCAGATTGTTGTTTACCTTGCGCCGGTTTTACCGAAACTGAAAACGCAAGTCGAGGAATTGCTCAATTGTAAAATTGATCACTGGAATCTTTCACAAGAACATTTACTTGGAACCCAAGTCAACCCTTATAAACATCTTATGACTCGTGTTGATAAATCGGGAATCGATAAAATTATTGAAGACAGTCAACAGGAAACGCCGTTTTCTCCGGTTGCCGACAACCGCAATAACAATAACGGCAACAGTAATTTTGAGGAAGATTCCGGCGATGCTCTTAACATTGAACCGCTTGTTGCGGCTAAAATTTCTATTGATGATTTTACGAAAATTGATCTTCGGATTGCTCGGATTGTTGAAGCGTCGGAGGTGAAAGAGGCGCGAAAACTATTACGTTTGAAACTTTCGTTGGGCGGCGGCGAATTTCGTAATGTTTTTGCGGGAATCAAAGCGGCTTATGAACCGGAAAAACTGATTGGGCGGTTGGTTGTTTGTGTTGCGAATTTGGAACCGCGTCAAATGAAATTCGGAACCAGCGAAGCAATGATTGTTGCGGCTGGTTCCGGCGGTTCCGAAGTATTTTTGCTCTCACCAGACAACGGCGCTAAACCCGGAATGAGATTACATTAACCGTTTGTTTTCTTTTATTTGTCCGCAGATTACGCCGATAATCGCAGATGAGCAAATAGTGTTGCAATGCGGATTAAAAATTTTTGGGCAATAATTCCGCTTGCGAACTATTAACTATTCACCACTAACTATTAACTAAAAAATCATCTGCGTCTATCTGCGTAATCTGCGGACAATTTTTAAAATAATCTGCGGACATTTTTGTTTTGGTACGATAAACCGAACATGTTTCAGAGTGAACCGGAACTTGATCTTTGGAAAGAATTACCAACCGTTTGGGATGAAACAAAAGTTCTGATTGATGATATTCCAAATACTGTTGCGGTTGCCCGACGTAACGGTAATCATTGATGTGTCGGCATTTTGAACGCCGGAAAAAAACAAACCATTCCTTTGTCTATTGGTTCATTGCTCAAACCGGAAACCGTACAAAACTATTTGTTGCAATAATGAATATTTAGACAATAACGGAAAGAAAATTCTGTCTGTCGAAATTGAAGAGGAAACGGTTTCTACTTCGAATCATGTTGAAATACCGCTCCGCAATAACGGCGATGCCGCACTGAAAATTATTGAACAATAACCATCAGCGAACAATAACCGGTACAATAAAACAAGTCTCTATTGTGTTATAAAATATTGCCTACCTCTTGATTTTCAGTTGTAAACAAATTAAAAAGGTAATTATTCAATAAAACTTTATGAATTACCGTAATGTTGAAAACTCAAAATGTAGGCAATGTTTCGCCTAAAAACATTATTTGATCGTTATTGTTTTATTGTTATTGTTTGATTATTTATGAATAATAATCTAATCCTTAATCCTTTTTTTCATGGAGATCAGTCATGTTTTTTATGCGTTTAGTTGTTTTGTTTTTTGCGACGTTATTTTTTGTTCCGGTTTGTGCGGGAGGGGATGATCGGGAATTGGTTGAAAAATTTCTTGGTTATCTCAAAGCAAA
>JAISNF010000442.1 GCA_031276415.1 Planctomycetaceae bacterium | reverse complement strand
CGGTATTTCGCCAAGGAAGTGATCGGCAATGTTTAGTGTACCACGCAAAAATCCGGCGACGGAATATAACGTAATCTATTTCCATAATTTTATTTGTTGTTTCACTTTTTCGTTATTTTATATTTTCGTTGTTTTTATACTTGAAAAATACGTTGCGTTTATCAGCGTCATCTGCGAACTTATCAGCGGACTTGTTTTTTCCGTGTCTTCTGCGGTGCAAAATACAATAAACCGTTACGTTGTCGGCTCCGATTTCAGAAACGAAAAGAAAATTTGCAACAAATTATTGGCTTGTTCTGCCGTCATATTTTTGGCGTCATAGCGTAAAATCAAACGAAGTTGATGAGCATACGTAAGCGCAGAAAGAGAAACAAGCGTACCGGAACGAATCGGCGGTGCCGCATCAATCGCTTCCAAAACAGCATTGCCGACAAAAAGACGTCCGTCATGCCGGCGCATGAGCGGTAATGTTTCAAAAATTTTGCCCAAATTCGATAACACCGCTGTGGCACGGCATTTCGGTGACCGTAATTCATAATTGATTCCGCCGGGCAAACGATTGCGTATTTTTAAACTCAGTAATAAAACATGTTTTTGCTCCGTCCGTTTAATCCATTCCGTTTCCTGATGAATTTTTTGCAACAACAAATCGGGATCGGAAAAATCCTGCTCTTTCCGATCCAAAAAAAGCATCGTAACAGTATTGGCAGCCGGCATATTTTTCAGAGATTCTGTTCTGAGATTCATCGGCATAGAAATTCGTAACCACGGATTGCCTTGCGGAACAAACCATTTTTTCCGCCAAACACCCATCGTCAGAAATAAATCGCGAAGCAATAAATCATTAACCGTAACACCATGTTTTTTCGCCCGATCAAAATAATTCTGCGTTTCCCGCTGTGTTAGTTCATCTGCACAAAACGCCAGATAATCCTTTGCCGGAATATTCGTATTCAGCGGAACATGCGGAGCAAGCGGCGTTGGAAAACGGAACAATAATTGATATGTCGTTACGGCGGTTGGAAAGAAGAAACGAAAATATTTGCCTAAAGTCAACCCGCTTGAACCGCGATGCAACAATAATTTCGGATCAAGATTGCGCGGATTTTCCGGCAATAATTTGCCTTGAAAACGAACCGCATAATTTGACAAAATGTCCCCAAGAACCTGCATTTCGCCGATTCCGTCCGAAATACAATGATGAAACTGAAATAAAACCAACGTTTGATTTTTCTCTTCAACAAAATAGACTTTAAATCCGGGTTCACTAAAAAGATCAATCGCCTCCGGATTCGGAAACCGCGCCGCAATCGGTCCGCGAATCCTACGAATAAAAATTGGCGAATCAATCTCTTCCCAAAAAAACTGTCCGCGCCGATCCTGACGAACAACACTTCGCAACATCGGATGATCACGAACAACATCCGCAATGGATGCCTCAAAATGATGAAATTTCAAACGCCCCGAAAAACGTAAAAATCGAAACGAATCCATCGGATATGCCGGTTGATCGTCCAGAAACATATATTTTTCAAAAATCGTGAACGGAATCAACATAATAGAATCGTTATAAAAAAAGGTAAAAAATTATCAGGTAATTATAATCAGGCAAATAGTTTGCGGTCTTTTAGAAGAAGTTGTTTCGGAAAATCAAAGCACAATTTAGTGTGCAAAATTAAAATATAAAATTAAAGTGTTAAAGTGTACAGTCAAAATTTTCCAAAGGTCCAACTGTTACGAGTAAGTGATCGTTAAGCGGATATTTTTTCAGGACGGAATCAACATCGTCCAGTGTGATTTTTCGGATTTCTTCGAGGTCTTGCCGGATTGTCCGGTATTGGCGGTGAACCGTCCAGTCGCCGCCAATCGAAAACAAACGTCCGCCGGGACGTTCATTAGCAAGAACAATCCGTGACAATATTTTGTTTTTGGAACGATTAAGTTCTTCCTGAGTCAAACTGTTTTGTGTTGTTTCGTCGTAAATTTTTTGAGTCCGGCGAAAAACTTCTTCGGCGTATTCCGGTTCGCTGGAAAGACCGGTTACGAAAAAACCGTTATCGAAAAATTCATTGGTTCCCAGTTCCGCCGAATCCGCAACACCGGAATCAACAAGTTCCCAGTAAAGACGACTGCCGACATCATCTCCAATCATGTTAGCAATCATTCCCGCCGTAAAACGGTCAACATCTTGAGCGGAAGGCGCATCGGAAAGAAGCAATGTATATTGTTGAGTGGCGGATTCCTTGAATATCCGGTGAAAACCGCGATGACCGCGAACTCGTCGCCATTCCGATTCGTTTTTTTCGGCGTTGGTTATTTTGCCGGTTGTTACGGTTGTGGTATTTTGCGATTTCCAATGTCCGCAAACTTGTTCGGCTTTTTGTACGAATTGATCAAAATCAATCCGCCCCGCTCCAATCAACACAATATTTTCAGGACAATATCGTTTTTCAAGATAGCAACGAATCTGATCAATAGAAAGATTAGAAACACTTTCGATTGTTCCGAGAACACTGTTAGCGAGCGGATGACCGGCGAAAAACAATTCGCGGCTTTTATCATCGGCTCCGAATGGCGGTTGATCGTCGTACATTCGGATTTCTTCCAGAATAACCTGTCTTTCCGTTTCAAAATCCTCTTGACGCAATGCCGGACGCAAAAGATTACCGAGTAATTCAACCGCATTGTTCAGTAATTCGGGGAGCAGTGACGCATAAAACACGGTTTGCTCTTCAGTGGTAAAAGCGTTAGCATCTGCACCAATCTCATCAAGACAACGATTGACATCTTCTGCTGTTTGGTTTTCGGTTCCTTTGAAGACAATATGTTCAAGAAAATGACTAATTCCGGCAATTTCCGTTGTTTCATTCCGTGAACCTGTATTCACAAAAAATCCAAACGAAACAGAATAGGCAGCCTCATTGATTTCGGCGATTATTTCGAGACCGTTATTGAGTTGTGTTTTCTGAAATTGCATTGTTAAACATTACGAATTGTTGTACTTCAGGGAACAGAACGGCAAATTCGGTACACTAAAATTTTTCTTGCCGAGTTATTTATTCCTTCAGATTTATTTATTGGACTTTGAAAATTTTATTTGTTTGACTTTGAAAATAAAGGGAAAAAACAAACAAAGATTATAACATCCCCCATTATCAAGTCAAGATTCCAAAAAAAACAAAAAGTAACTTCTAATAACCAAAAATATATTTTTAAACCCCAGAGGACACAAAGTTCACAGAGAAAAAGTGTCCGCAGATTATCGCAGATGATTTTTAAATATAAAATAAAAAATTATTTGTCTATTTTATTGTTTTGTATTCTCAAAAAATTATCTGCGCTCATCTGCGTAATCTGCGGACATTTTTCTTCTTTGTGTTCTCTGCGGTTTTAAAAAGTAAATTTGGTTATTAGAAGTTACCTAAAGTTATTTTAGATCAAAAGTCAAATTAACATCAACCGTTGCGGCGGTGGGTGAAAATTCTTCAGGCGAAACGCCGTCTAGGAATCTTCTAACTCAAATTCCTGGAAATCTAACCCAGGTTGCCGGCAACAGAACTCTGGTTGCCAGAAACCGAACCCAGGTTACCAGAAACCGAACTCTGATTATTCCCCGTCATATTCAACGGCTCCGTGATATTTGCTGGAATTAGCCGTGATATTTCACGGATTCATCACGAAAACTTTGAAAATTTAAGGCAACTCGTAAAAATAAATATTTTGTTGAAAAAAATTAAAAGGCTTAAATCCAAACGTTTTGTATTATCTTAAAAGTCTAAAATGTTTTTGTAGAGCGGCTAGAATCTTAGTCGAAATTTGGTTTGGCATGTTTTTTGCGTTCTATCAAAATTAGTTGAAATACGAAAACGTTGTAGGTTTCGTATGATTTTGTTGATTTTTCTTCGTCCTTATCAGAGCGAAGATTGGGCGAATATACATTAAAAAATATCCGCTAAATTGCAGTGAACGCTTACAAATCCTTTTGGTACGAAACGAGGTACCCGTTGACAGGAACGTGAGTTAGGTTACACTTTGAAAATAATTCAGTTGCGATGCGTTTTTTTTGCCGTATGGTATTGCGGTGAACGAATCGCATGGATTTTGACAAAACCTTTTAATGAGGAGACAGACAATGGAAAATTTACTGGGATGCTTGGTCGTGTTTTTTGGGTATTTTCTGGC
>JAISNF010000409.1 GCA_031276415.1 Planctomycetaceae bacterium | reverse complement strand
GGACAATTTTTTTTGAGAAGTTGGCGATCTTTTGAGTTGACTAATGTTACCAAATAATTACAATTTAATACCAAATAATTACAACTTAACAATCATTTTTTGATAAACAGGAGTTAAATTAAAATGAATGATTTCCCCAATATTCCGGGTTTTTCCGTTGGTTCCCCGCGAGAATTGAAATCCGAAATCGAAAAAATTAACCAAGCCATTCAACGCGGTGCCGTTGAACGCCGCCGGCAACTCTTTGAAAAATTGGGACAACTGGCTCTCGCCTACGTCTTTGATTGCCAGTTCGATCTTTCTTTGAAAACAATCGAAGAACTTAACCAATTGATGGAAATGTTGGTCGAAGAAGGACAATTCGAATTGCGAAAAGAATACTTTATCGATATTTCGCAAGTAATTACCGCCATCGGGCCCGTTTCACGCCAAAATGACATCGCCCTCGACCTCTCCCCGTTCTTTAAACATTATTCCAAAAGCGTTGAAAGTCTTCCCGAAGAAGATTTTGAAGAAGTTAAAAATGATTGGGCTCTCACAGTCCATCAATACGCCGTAAGTCTTCATGAAACAAATAACGCAACAGTCGCCGCAATCGCATTGCTCGACCGTACCATTCAAACCATCGAACAACGATTCAATCCCAATTCGCTCCGTTTTAGCGATTGGCGTCCGCTTTTGGATATGTATAGTTCACGCGGGATTTGGAAATTCGACATCGGCGACCGTGAATCAGGACTCGCCGACTTATTGCATTATGAAAAACTCGCCGAAGAAGCCTTCAACAAGAAAGAAACCCGACGACAACAAATCAGCAGCCGAACTGTTCAGGAAGGTAATAAAATAATTATCCGAATGGGCGATGATGACCTCATCGATCACCTCGCCGCCTACAATTTCGATGATCAACATTATGAAACAATCTTACACCTTGCCGATATGTTCGCCGGTCGCGCTGAAAAAGAAAAAGCGTTGGAATATTACGATAAAGCATTGGCAGTCGCCCAAAAAACAGATCGAACCGATTCCCATTTCATGCTGTTTTCGGCAAACGCCGAAATCCCGTTTCGTAAAGGACACATGGTTCTGCAATTCCGTGACTATGAAGACGCCCTCAAATTGTTTGACCTCGCCGCACAAGAATATAACGCCCTGCTGAAAACAGATCAAAAACAACATTTTGAAACATTGGAAACTCGTTTGTCCGAAGTAGAACGTTGCCGATCTGAAGCATTGGGAAGTCTCGGCAGATTCGATGAAGCAACTCAAGCAATCGATGAAATGCAAAGACTCCTGAATAAAGCAGCAGAAACCGCAAAAATCTCGAAAATCGCCAGAGAAGAAAAAGCCGATCACGTCCCCTTTGCAGAAGAATTTAAAAAATTAAAGAAAAAAGATCGCAACACTGATCGAAGTGCTGATAAAAGTTCGAATCAAAATTTTCGGCAAAATAAAAAACAATTTACCGAAGAAGAAATCGAACAATTAACAATGGAACGTCTCGGCAAAACACACAACGACGCCGCCGCAGATTGCCGGCGTGCTGAAATTGAATATCGTCGCGGACATTGGAAAACAGCGTTGAAATTTTTTCTCAAAGCCCGTTCCATTCTGGATTCGTCGGTGTTTGCGGGCTTTCCCGAAGTACATCAGAATCTTTGTGCCGTTTATTCAGGGCTTGCCAAATCATATTTTGCTCTCGGAAGATATCCTGAAGCGGAAAGATGGTTCAGTCGGGCAATCGCTCAGGTACAAAAATTAATCAATGAAGGAAAACTTGATTTACAACCTGCCTTTTTTGAAACAATGGAAGGACAAGCCACCCTCTTTTCCGTGCAGAAAAAATATGAGGAGGCAATCGCTGTTTTTGAAAAAGTGTATCATGAACGTAACCGAGTTGTTGCGGAAAATATCGAAGGTCTTGACACGGAATATTGGCGGGTTCATGATCACCAACGTCTTGCTCCGTCCGCCTTTTTGCTGCAACTACAAAGCAAAACAATTCGGAATATTGAAGAGAACCTTTGTACTTTAAACCGAATTGACGAAGCGATTCTTTGGGGACAACGTGAATTGGAAACTTTTGAGCAATTGATTCGTTTGATTCCTGAACCGGTGGACTCGTATTATGATTATTCTCTTGCGATTATTTCTTATGTGGCGTTGCTTTTGCTTGGCGGACGTTATAAGGAAGCCGATGAATTTCTGGAAAAAGCGAATCAGAAACTAGCAGAATTTCGGCAAGAAAATTCCGATTCCGACTCTGATTCTGATTACGACTTTGATTCTGATTCTGACTCTGATTCCGATTCAGAAGATACAGAAGAAGGTAGGAAAAAACGGATTGATCAACTGGTGCTTATTCGTTTGTTTTCCATATTTGGAACCGCCAAATATCGTTTTGAGAAAGAATCTCTCGCTCAGGTGTACAGTTTAATGCGGCAAAATAAAGGCAGTGAAGCGTTAGCGATTTTGGAGTCCATGAAAGAACCGGTTCGGCAAAGACAAATTGAAGCGCAAAATGAGCATCGGTTATTGCAACAGTTTTGGAAAGAGATGGAAGAAACGGTTGATAAATGGTCGGATCGAAGCCGCAAAGATAAATCGGAATGGATTCATACTGTTCACACGACATCGCCGTTTGATCCGCCTTATGTTGAAGAGCCGCAAATAAGTGAAGCGGAAGAGGATTCTGAAGAACTTAATCAGGAATTGGCTCAATACGAAAAAGAATATGGCGGCGACAAGGTTACTAACGAGTTTTTGTATCAGATGTTGGACGAACTGACCGGCAGTACGTTAGCGAGCAGTATGATGCGAAAATATGATGAGGGTAAGTTTGAAGTTCCCCAAGACGGAAAATCGTTTCACAGTGAAAAAACAGTCGGACGAAATGATCCTTGCCCTTGCGGAAGCGGAAAAAAATATAAAAAATGTTGCAAGAAACAGAAATAAATGCCTCCGCAAAATTATCCGATAAAATTTTCGTAAATGAGTAAATGTCTATTTTGTAATCGTTCATGTAATGTGAAATAATTACAAAATAGATATTTACGTTTATACTCATTACACTTTGAAAGTTGAGTTGTTATGCGGATTTTTCTTCGTTATCAGGATCAGATTACGGTAATTTTTTTTCTGGTTTTCTTTTTTGGTTTCATTTTCTTTTTTTCGGTTTCTCTGAAAGAGTGGAATCAGGAGCAAGAAAAAGTGTATCGGTTTCTGGTTGATCCGAATACGGCAACCGCAGAAGAACTTCAGACGTTGCCGGGTATTGGCGAGAAACTGGCGGAAGAGATTATCGTTCATCGGGAAATAGAAGGTCCCTTTAACGATCATCATGAAATAATGAACATTAAAGGGATCGGCGTTAAAAAACTTGATACGGTTAAACCATATCTGTACGACCTTCCATTGGTTACTTCTAACCGTTCAATTAATGAGTAATTTTACGTTTAATAAAATCGTAAATCTCCTCAACCAAATGAACCGGAACACGAATAACTTTGGTTTCGCAACCGAATTTTCCTGTTCCTTTGGGTCGTCCTGCGCCGGAACGTTTTGATACACGTTTGACGGCGGCTTTTTTCACTGCAGCTTTTTTAGGCATGTTTCTTAATAATTGTTATAGGTGTAACTGATAAACAAACGACAAATCCAAAATGTCGTTTCACACTAAGTGCAAGTGATCATTTTTCAAATAATTTTCAAATAACTTTCACTTACATCTATAACATTATACAAAAATCACATAATAAATCAAGAGGTGAAATCGGTACGGTTACAGATTTTTTGAAAAAAAGAATCGAAAATCGAAAAAAAATACTGTTGCCGAAAACAGTTTTGTTTCATATTTTATTGAATTTTACGGTGTTTTTTGCACTTTTTAATATTTTTTGAAATTTTATTTAATTTTTAATTTTTTATTTAATTTTTGTTAAAAATCGTTAAAATTTATTAAAATTCAGGAGTTTGCCTGAAGCATTCGGCGGAGGCATTGTAACGCATTTGGGGCGATATGATCTTCGACGCGGATAATATTTTGTTTCAAACCGGATTCGACGGACATAAGCATTGCGGCGAGTTTTGAAAGTTCGATTCGTCCCATTGTTTCGCAATAACTGGGTTGAAAGGCTAGATTAACGATTGTTTTATCGGGATTTTGTCGTGCCAGCCGTTCGACAAATCGTGATTCTGTACCGACTGCCCATTGTGAACCGGCTGGCGATTGGGTGATTTGTTTCAAAATAAATGCTGTTGAACCCGATTCGTCCGCTTTTTCGACAACATCGCGCCGACATTCAGGATGAACAATGACGCGAATTTTTGGAAATAAGTTACGAATCTCGTCAATATGTCCTGAAACAAATTTTTGATGAACGCAACAAAAACCATTCCACAAAATAATCCGGCTATTTTGAATTTGTTCGGACGAATTACCGCCGAAGTCCGGTTCATTACTGTTCCACAAAGACATTTGAGATATTGGGATTCCCATTTTTAGAGCGGTATTTCGTCCTAAATGTTGATCGGGAAAAAATAGGACACATTGTCTTTGCGAATTTTTTTGCAACGCCTGATGAAGAACGGCGCGGGCGTTTGTGGAAGTGCAGGCGATGCCGCCGTGTTGACCGCAAAACGCTTTGAGTTCTGCGGTGGAATTAACATAAGTTACGGGAACGATTTCTTTGGGATCAAAGAGTGTGGTCAAGGAATTCCAGCAATATTCAACATCTTCTCGTGTCGCCATTTCTGCCATCGAACAACCGGCATCAAGATCCGGCAAAATAACATCAACACGTTGACCATTGCGCCGTTCAAGATTTTCCGGACTATTTGCCAGAATATCCGCCGTTTCCGCCATAAAATGGACGCCGCAAAAAATAATCGTTTCGCAATCCGTATTTTGTGCGGCGGTAGCACTGAGTTGAAAACTATCGCCTTGTATATCGGTGTGCGCAACGATTTCTTCCCGTTGATAATGATGTCCGAGAATCAAAAGTTTTTTACCTAAACGTTGACGAATGGCGTCAATTTCACGATGTAAATTATCCATGAATTGAATACTGGTAACGGTTTTTATTGGAAAAGTAACATAAACAGGTTGGAAATTTATGTTGAAAATTTACGGTTTTGGTTTGGAATATAATTACAGAGAAAATAATTACAGACAGTCATATTAAACCATTGACCATAAACATTTCGGGTATTATAAACAAGAAACTTGAAAAATAAAAGTCGCCGTAATCTTTCAATAATTATTCAGTAACATTTCATAGATAGGTACTTCTAAAAACTCAAATTTACTTTTTTAAAACCACAGAGAACACAAAGTTCACAGAGAGGAATTTTTGTACTTGTTCACGGATATATTTGCGTAATTCTATCGTTGGTAAGTATTTTTTTTGCATTTTTGTTATCAGGCACATTTTGTTGCGAGATTTTTAGGATGATATTTTTGTGTTGGTTCATGCGGTGAAGCCAAGTACGATACGAAAACGAGTTACGTTTATGAATTATCGAAAACATCAATCGTATCTGTTCCAATAATTGTTTGCCGTATTCGCCGACAGTGAACCCTGTTTTCGGACGGAAACGGAAACAACATCAACCGTTGCGACGGTGGACGAAAACCCTTCGGCGAAGGCGAAAGGTCGCCTACCTTTAACTTCGTTTGTTGTTTCACATATCATTTATCGTCGATGAAGTGAATTTTTTCATTGTCGAAACCGAATGACCGGATTTCGAAGCCGGCTTTTTGGGGTACGGGAATAGTCATCAGGACGGCGATTTCAGGATTTTTTTTACAATATTCTTTTGTTTGTTCTGCGCCGAGTATAAAAAATGCTGTTGAGAGGAGTTCTGCCTGTGTTCCGGTTGGGGCGAGAACGGTGACGGCGAGAACTCCTTCCGCCGGTTGTCCGGTTCGCGGGTCAATCAAATGAGAATAATATCGCCCTTTGTAACGAAAAAACTGCTTTTGCGAACCGGAAGTGGCAACCGCTTCATTATCCAACGTCAATTCCGCCAACCGTTTTCCCGGACGCATTGGATGGGCAACTCCAATCTTCCAACCGGAACCAACCGCCAACACACTGCTCAAACCGCCCTGAAACAAAAAACGATCAACTCCTTGTTCCAAAAGTTTTCGTGCAGCAATATCCAACGCAAAACCTTTACCGACACAACCAAAATTCAGTTCAACGCCTTTTTTTTTGAAACGGACAGTTTTAGTTTCGGAATTGAGTTCGAGCAACCGGTAATCCACATTTGCCAATGCCGTTTCGATTTCTGCGGTATTGGGAATTTGACCTTTACGTTTAGCGAATCCCCATATTTTCCAAAGCGGGGTGCTTGTAATATCAACGGCGCCTTTTGTTGTTTCGGCAAATTTCACACAAAGAGCCATCAGATCAAACAACTCATCATCAATCCGAATCGGCGTTTCGTGGGCGGTCAGATTAATGTACTGAATCCGGCTATCGAAACGGAATATGGATAAAACTTGTTCGAGGCGTTCGGCTTCATCAAGTGCGTCGAGAGCGGCTTTGGTTCCTTGCGGAAAATCCAAACGAGGAAACATCACTTCAAATTCATCGTTCATTATTTTACGGCTCACCGTTAATAACGCCGATTCTTCAGGAGTTCGCCATGTCATTGAACACAAAATAAAAATATTAAATAAATATTAAATAAATATCAAATGTATAAAATCGACTTCTAATAACCGGTTCTTTTATTGTAACTGTTCACGGTATTTTCATAACCGCAGGTCGCTGACCTGCGGTTATGAAAGTTACGCCCTTATCAGGGCAAAGATTGGGTAACTATACATTAAAAAAAATCCGCTAAATATCCGTGAACGGTTACTTTTTATTTAACCACAGATTATTTAACCACAGAGAACACAGAGAGTACAGCGGAAATTTTGAATTAGAATCAAAACATTATTTTATAATTGACTTTTAATCCAAAATAACTTTTTAAAAAGTGACCGCAGATTACGCAGATAAACGCAGATTATGTTGTATTTTAAAACA
>JAISNF010000402.1 GCA_031276415.1 Planctomycetaceae bacterium | reverse complement strand
AGCGTGAATCAATTCTTTGGGCATTTTCCGTCCTGAAATTGGAAAATTTTCCACTGCCCGTTGAGTTTGGGCTCCGTAATAAACATCTTTCGGAACCCGAACAGGTCCCATCGTATCGTATTCAATTCGCATGATTTGAATGGTAAAGAATAAAATGAACAGTTATAATAAAACGTCTAAATTTTTCGTACTTAATTTTCTTTTTCCACAATATTTATTTCTTCGTTGGTAAGGTCATAAATTTCATACAATAATTCATCAATTTGTTTTTCCAGATCGCTGGTATTGGTCAACGCATTTTTTGTTTTTTTAACAATAATCCGGTTTACCAGCGTTTCGATTTTTCGTTGTTTTTTTATGTCGGCTGTTTTGATTGGAAGTTTAGCAAGTTGAACCGGTTTCACTTCGGGGAAAATCCGGTTATTTTCATTGACCAGATTTTTGTATAAAAAATTCATCAGTTTCGAATTTAATAATCCCAAAAGATATTTGTATAAAAATTGTCCCTCATTGGATAATTGAACAATAATTCCGCTTTTGAGACAATACCATTTTTCATCGTCAAACGAAGCCATAATCCGGTTTGCTGTTTGCCGTATCAAAATTTTGGGTTTTTCAAAAAGTTTTTTTTGACGAGCCCAATTAACCGCAAACCATTTTCGTACACCGTTTGCCGCTTCACGGCGTTTTAATAATTGTACTTTATATTGTTGCATTTCTGTTTTAATGTTCGGAAAATCATCAATATTATGTTCGTCAGTTATGTAAATCAATTTTTTTCCTGTTTTTGGAGTCATATAATAACGGTACATTTCACCGCCGATAACCAGTTTTTTCAGAATATTTTTTTCCAATTTTTTCTTTTTGATTTCTTCCTGCTTAAAAACGTATGCTTTATCGAAACCGGTACTAACTCCTGTTGTTACGTTAGCGATTTCACGCAACGGCAATGAATTTTTATAACATTTATCAATAATCGCGGAATACGGTTGATAAACGAAACTATGAAATTGATTATTGAGAATTTGTTCCGTTTTAATTTGATTTTTGATTTTTTGAACCAAGTCCGGTAATTCCCGTCTTTCAGCAGCGGATAAATCTTCATAAATCAAAGAGTCGAAACTGTTTTGTTGTTTTCCGAAACCGATAATACATGTTGGAACTGTTACATCAAATACCGCATCACCCAGATTGAGAATGAGGTACGGAGAATAATTCGTTAAGATAAGTTTTCTTGTTTTTTCAAATTCAACCTGACTCAGAAAACCAGATGGAATAATGAAACAACAAAATGCTTCTTCACCGGAAATAATCGAATAAAGTTTTATAAAATAATTGTACGATTCCGGTGTTCGGACATGAATATCGGAAAAAATATGTTTAAACCATTCCTTCATTCCGTTTTCATATTTGACACCATACGGCGGATTGCCAATAACAATGTCAAATCCGAGAAAACGACCATCCGCATCAAGAATTTCAGGAAATTCGAAACGCCATTCAAAAGCGTTTTCAAAAATTTTATTTGATTTAATTTCTGTAACTTCCTGTTTCAATCGGGTGATTTCATTTTTAAGATATTGAATTTTGTTTTCTTTGTCGGCTTTTTCTGTTTTGTTTTTTTTAATAAAAGATTTTTGATTTGTCAGACGATATAATTCACCTTCCAACTTATCACACCTTGTTTTTTGCGGAATATTCCATATTATTTCGTTTTGAAAATCATTTTTGATACTGGTAATTAATTGCAACATTTCTCTTTTTTGTTCACGGTTTTGGGCATGATGATAATGTTCAATTGCTGAACGATAATCTTCAATTGTCCGGTGATGACGTTTGAGAATTGAAGTAATTTCGGCATCAACCGCAAAACGGCTGATCAATGAATTACCGTATTTAATATTAATATCAAGATTGGGCAATGTTTCCAATTCTGTTTCATTTTTATAATAAGCGTTTTTCAAAAGTTCGATCCAGAGACGTAATCGACAAATTTGCACAGAATTATGGTTAATATCCACACCGAAAAGACAATTTTCAATAATTCTTTGTTTTTCGTGAAAAAGTGTTTCCTGAATACGTCGGGCTTCGGGATTATTGGGAATATATTTGAAACGTTTTTGAAATGCGTCCGATAAAACCAGTTCATCATTAACAACATCGACTTTATATTCTTTCAACAATTTACCGTCGCGGCACATCAAAAGTCCTAACCGACTTTTTGTAGCAATTAGTTCATTGAGTGCCGATACCAGAAAATGTCCCGAACCAACCGCCGGATCACAAATTTTGATACTGTTAATAATATTAATCGCTTCATTAATATCTTTAACCGTGATATGATTATAAATATCTGTTAAATTCCGGCATTCCCAATTTTTGATTTTATTGAATTTTTGAATCACCGCTTTTTGTATAGTTTCCCGACACATAGACATTGTAATAAAACCGGGTGTAAAAAAGGAACCATCTTTGTAACCGTTAATCTTCTCAAAAATCAAACCGAGAACTGCCGCATTGATAAGAGTTTTATTTTCTTCAGGAAATTTTTCTTGTTCATCGTCGCTGCCGAAATTATAAGCGTTCAGAAAATCAAACAGATATTCAAGTGTTGTTTGTTTTCCTGTACGTTTTTTTCCTTTCCGGTCTTTCAATACAGTTGTTTCAAAAATTGGGAGAAATTTTCCTGTTGTCAGATTGCTAATAACAAGAGTTTCCTGTTCCAAATCTGTTGGTTCAAAAAGTGAAGAATTAAGATAGGGAACATTTTTGAACAGTTCCTTAACATCCGCATCGCGTTCTTCCGGTTTTTTCGCCAAAACCTTAAAAAACAGATTCCCCAAGTCGGAGTAATTTTTAATTTTTTCGGAATGCAGAAAAAAATAGTCTGGATTTTTTTTATGATACAAAAGCAGTTGCGCTTCCAATAATTTAATGAACAATATTCGGTTCAGCCAGGTAATGGACAACTCCAATGCAACATTAAAAAGACGTTCTGATTCCGTACAACCATATTGATTCGGATTAGTAAGTCGGTTGATTTTATTAAGACTATCGAGTTGAGTTATTGTTTCTTCCAGAATACTTGCCGGATTTCGTGTTTGCGTTTCACAACGTTCAATCAGAAATTTTCCTCCCCGCTGAATTTCCGTTACGCCAATAATGTGCAATAATTCCTCGTAAAAATCTCTGTCAAGATTATTATGGTCATTCGCAAACGGAAGTTTTAAAAGATGTGTCGGCGAAAAGATTTTATAAATTTCAATAATACGGTCATCATAACGATCATCTTGCAACAAAAAAGAATAATCACTTAATTTAAAATAAGTACATTTAATTTTTGTATCTAAATGACGAATAAACGGAGCGGCAAGATTTTTATAGAAAAAATCCGTTTTTTTATTGATCAAACGCCCGTCCTCAAAATCAATAAAATCGTCCACAAATGTTTTATTTTGTGCAAAAATCTGGTCGAAAACAACTGCATCAAAAATAAACCACTCATTAATATTTGTAATAATTAAATGCCGGATATTCAAATTTTGATAAGTAATTCTTTCCCGCAGATAATAAAGCACCAATTCATGAAACGCTTTGGTGTTCAGATTTTCGGGTGTTACCATTTCTGTTTTATTAAATGGATTTTTGACTTCAAAAATCACAGCAACAGAACTGTCCGAATGATTATCGTTATGAATAACAAGATCATTTTTATCTTTGATATTAATATAATAAGCGTGTTCATAATACGTAACATTTAAAAATTCAGCGATGGGAATTTTATAAAAATCTTCCGATTTAGTATCATCAACACAATCCAATAAACGCACGAGATTTTCCCGAAACCGGTCTGTTTCAATTCTGGACGGTTTTATCCGCAAAAAGTTTTTATTAAGTGCCTGTTGTAAGGTCAATAATTGTAAGGACATCATAATTGTATCAAATAATTTGTCATTGAAAAAAGTTGTTATTGTTTTTTTCAAGATCGAGGAGTTTTTGTTTCAATTTAATGCCGCCGCCGTAACCGGTAAAAGAACCATCGGCACCAATAACACGATGGCAAGGAATAATTATTACAATTGGATTTCGATGATTCGCCATACCAACCGCACGATAGGCTTTGGGATGACCAATCTGTTCGGCAATATCCCGATAACTTCTGACTTCACCATAAGGAATTTTTTGTAACGCATCCCAAACGGACAACTGAAATTCCGTTCCGTCCGGCTGCAAAGGAAGATCAAACTCCGTCCGCTGAGCATCCAGATACTCTTTAATTTGACGGACAGCACTACGAAGTAAAGGCGTGTTACGCTCTATGGTGTCAGGCGGTTTCTTTTCCGAACGAAAAAATACATTGGTTATCGCCTCTCCGTTTTCAACAAAACCGATTTGTCCAATTGTTGTTTTAAAATAAAAAAGATTTTTTGTCATTGTAATTGAATATGGTTAATAGTTACACAAAAAAATATCGTACACATTGGAACAAATTGTTGCAATTATGGTTTGGCGTTTGGATTGGTTGTCAGGAAAAAGCGGTCAATAAGAGCGTCGGGTTCACGCGGTCGAAGTGTCAGCCGCCATGTTCCCGACTCTAGTTTTAACGGAACAATTGGTTTTTGGTTTTCCAATTTCAACGGAACCCAACGCCAATCCGTACCAGAACCAATATGCCACGCCCCACCGACTCCTTTAGAAAGATGAAGTCCGCTGTGAACCTGTTTTGCCCAATCAATTGTAACGGAATCGTGTTCAGGATCAACCGCAGAAACACGCGCCCACAAATAATAATCGCCAGCCTGTTTAACATCCAACAACCAGAAAATATCACCATTGACCCGAACCGTTTTTTTACCGGAGGCTTCGCTATTTTGTTCGGTTAAAAAATTAAAGAAACAAAAACCTTCTTCCGCTTCCCAATAAGTTCCGGTTGATTCCAACGGAATCGGTTTTAATTCCGTTTCACGTTTGGCAAGATCGGCAATGATTGGAATTTGTTCCAAAATTGGGCGTCCTAAATCGTTACCGTTAAGAGTTAAAATTCCGTTTGGCGCTGCCGGTTCCGTAACAATATGAAATGACGGTGTTGCCAATTCCGTACCAATTGCCGAAAGGGAACCATCGGTTCCGGCAATCTGAATAGCAATCCGATTATTTTGTATCTCCCGTTTTTCAATTGCCGCTTCGGCAAAATTTTGGCTCCACGCATTGAATTTTTCAGCAGAATCAAGATTCGAACCAATCCGAACCCAAAAAGCGGCTCCGGGCGGCGCAGTAAGTCCATCGTAAGAAATCGGAACACCTTTAGACCAATGATCAATCGTAAGCCGGTAAACTCCGTGCTTGTTACCGTCGTTCACCAAAAACGCTTTGGGGGACTGACCATTTTTGTCACGTGTCCAAAGAACACGAATTCCAAACGCTTTATTTCCGTAGCGAAAAATAATCGGTTTGTCTCCGGCTTCAACCGGTTCAGCGGACAACTCAATTGGATTATTGTTAAGAAAAATCGTTTCCGGTTTTCGGAACACAAAATGGGATTGAACATTGGTCAACACGGGATCGTTTAATGTTTCCGGCGTGTAAAGAACAATTCCGAGTGCGTCCGTAGTGCGTTGCGTACCAAACCAAAACGCTTCGGCATGAAGGGCTTTTTCGTGACCGGCGTTGGAAGTTGGGTAACGATTTGTGCCGTAAGGGTCTTCGCGACCGTCGGCAATGAAATAATTACGTGGCAAAAATTGAGGCTGGTCTTTGGGAAATTCATCAAAGTCCGCCAAATCAACCGTCAACACCATATTTTGCCTGGCTCCCCGATAGGCTGCTCCAGAAGAACCAAGTGCAATATCGTTCATAATATATGAAGTTGCCCACTGTCCTTGTCCCCCTCCCCACCGCCGAACAACAAGACGCGGATATTGTTGATTTCGTTCCAGAATTTTTTTATCGGGTTTATAAAGAGCGTGAAACGAATTAAGATATTCAGGATTTTTTGCACTGTTATTAGTCGGAGCAAGACCGGCAAAATCAAAAAAACGTGTTGTTCCCGCAACTCCAAAAAGATAATTGTACGTCCGGCTTTGCGCTCCGGCGTGACGAAAAGACGGTTGGTACCAATTCAATGCTAAATCCGTCCAAAAAAGATCAAGCAATTTTTGAATCGCCAATTTGGTTGACGAATCTTTAATGTAACGTAATCCAAGTTGCAAAGCATCGACATCAACAGTGTAATAAGTCGGACTGTTGTATTCAAAAATTCCGTGATCCCAGACATTCAGCAGAAAGAGTTGTAAACGCCGCTCACCTTCCTGAACCGCATCAGGTCGGTCAAATATTTGTCCGAGAATAATAAGATGAACAAAATTATAGATAGCAATATTCGTATAATCAGAACGAACACGATGTTTCATGCAGCCGTCAACAGAACGCCGTAATATTCGTGCAAGAATGATTCGTGCTTCCGGCGGCAGTTTATCGCGTGCTTCAAACCAAACAGGAATAGCGTGTGCGGCAACAAATTCAACCGCGTTTAAGTCGGTAACTTCCGGCGTTCTCCAATACCAACGAAAATTCCCGAACGTCCGGCTTTCAGGATTTTGATCTTGCATTTCCTCCGCAAGTTTCAGTAACGGAATAACCGGTTCCAATGACGGACGTTTGCTTTCCGGTAAATCGTTATTTGCCAAAGCAAGAAGATAACACTGATCAATCAGTGAACGAACACCAAGATTTGCCCACGGTTCAGGGTTCCCATTTTTGAGGAGACGTTTGACAAATCCGTCTGTTGCAGGAATTGCTTTTGCGTAATAATTTTCAAGCCGTTCAGATTCGCCGGCAAGAACCGCAGTAACTGTTCCAAAAAAGCAAAGAACACAAAAAACTTTTGAAATCATACGTAACATTTTTTGAATAATTAGGTTAAAGGTTTAGTAATTTTCTATTTTAAAATAATCAACATTTATCAGCGTAATCTGCGGACGTTTTTTTTGTTTGACGAATTATTTGTGGTACAAAATAAAACAGACAAAATAAAATGGACATTTACTATTACATTTGTTTTATTTCAGTAACTGTTATTTCGGTAAAATCGTTTATAATTTTATTTGTTTCGGTTAATTTTTCTTTTGGCAATGAGGTTGCGACACCGACAACTTTCATACCTGCGGCACGAGCGGCTTTGATTCCTGCGAGGGCGTCTTCGAATACTAAACAATCGCCGGGTTTCATCTTGAGCAACTCCGCTGATTTCAGATAAATATCCGGTGCAGGTTTTGCCTTTTGCACCATAGCCGCAACAACCACAACATCAAAATAATGACGTATTTGTAACTTATCTAATACAAAATCAATATTTTCTATCGGAGCGGAAGTACCTACGGCAATAGGAATATTGTTCTTTTTCAACTCTTCGAGCAAGTCGATCAAACCTGTAACAGGTTTGATATGGGGTTCGTATATTTGGCGGTAATACATTTCTTTTCCGTCGGCAAGTTCTTGATGCCGTTTTTCGTTTTCGTTCGGAAAAAATAGTGCCATAAGATCTTCATTACTTCGTCCGAACATGTCGGGAGTGAAAGTTATTCCGTGTTGGCTAAAATATTCGGCGAAAGCGCGTGCGTGAAAACGGCTATTATCGACCAATACTCCATCCATGTCAAAAATTACTGCAAGCATATTGATTCAAATTATTCAAATACCGTAAATACCGTATTATTGGGCATTTATTATTTTCTGTTATTTTCAGTGTTTTTTATACATCACAACGTTTCAGAGCAGTCTTTCTTTTCATTTGTTTACGACAAATATTTACGACAAAATTTAACAATTACGATAAAACAGTTACGATATTTTGGCGAAACGTTATTTATTTCTTTCCAATTGTAAACAAATGAAAAATCGTAAACAAATTAAAAAGACCATTTTGAGATGAAAAGGAGTATAACATAACTACCGCCTATTAGCGATAACCCCCGATGAAATATTACAAACAATTTATGAAAACAGGTTGAATATCTCTTGTAAAAATGTTATTAACTTTTATAATTGATTGAGATTTTAGTAATATTTCGGTTGTTTATTTTTTGGATCAAATTTTCTTTTGGAGTTTTATTATTTTGACTCGGCACGGAACTACTATTCTGGAAGTTTTATTAGCGATTCTCATTCTTGGCGGTGCGATTGCGGTGTTGGGGGAATTTTCCCGCAATTCTTTTCGCAACGCTAAAACCGCAAGAGATATGACTCAAGCGGAAT
>JAISNF010000394.1 GCA_031276415.1 Planctomycetaceae bacterium | reverse complement strand
CACATAACACACTCCAAATGTGTCAATAAACTACCGTTTTTACTCATTTATATTCTCCAATAAAATTTTGAAATATTACAAAAATATCAAATTTCCGACAAATTAAAATATAGTAACGCAAGCGGATTTATCAAAACGTTTTTAATCCGTTTGCGTTACTATTAACGATTCACGCATAATTATTAACTTAAAAATATACAGACAGTTGCCTGTAAATTACGGTAATTCAGTGGATGTTGCTCCTGCGTAATAAAGGCTGTTAAACAGGAAATTGAAGGAAGCGTGAGGTTGTCCGCGAAACGTAATTTCGGGACCAAAGAGCAAAATTTTACCTTTGCCAAGATTCGCTTCAACAACTGTTACACCGCCGTTTAGATAATGTTGTCCCCACGCCCAACCGCTTCGTAACGGTTTTGCGTCGGGAAACCACGCAACGGCATTGACGCCTTTGAGTTTTGCTTCGGGCAACAAACGGAATACAGGACTATTTCGGTACAAAATATCAAGGTCTTCCGTAATTCCATAAGCAAGCGGACTTGTGTTATCCACTTTTGTACGCAACACCGAACCGGGAATATAGAATTTATCGGACGACAATCTTTTTCCGTTACCGTCCGGAGTGGTTTCCGCTAAAGCGTCCGTAACCGGTAAATCAAAATGTTGCGCTAAAGCCGTCGCACTGCCAATAGTAATTAAAACACCGCCTTCCTCAACAAATTGACGTAATTGCGGTACGGTTTTGTTTTTAGTAATATTTCCGACACGATTTTTATATTCTTCGGGAATATTATTTGA
Source organism: Planctomycetaceae bacterium (assembly GCA_031276415.1). Taxonomy (GTDB): domain Bacteria; phylum Planctomycetota; class Planctomycetia; order Pirellulales; family Thermoguttaceae; genus WRKP01. The sequence goes on along the minus strand of JAISNF010000394.1, from coordinate 2,757 downwards.
ACCAAATCTTGAACGAAAATCATTTTGCGGAGTTGCCGGAGTTTCTGAAGTTTGTGGAGTTGTTGAAACGGATTCGCCGGTATTCTGATTTTGATTTTGATCCTGATTTTGATTCCGATTCCGGTTACGATTTCGATTGCGATTAACCAATGGCGGACGTGAATCATTGGGCGGAGTTGCCGAAGTTTGTGAAGTTGCCGGAGTTTGCGGAGTTGTTGAATTTGTTACGGATTCGTCGATGTTACGGCTGACCGAACCTTGACGGAAATCACCTTGCGGAGTTGCCCCCGGCGGTAAAATCAAAACGTCGTATTTACTTTTCAGATTTCCGGCGTCCAGTTCAGGAGCATAGACAACATTGAATGAATGAAACGGAAATGCCTGTTCAAACAACCAACGTATCCAACCGGAATCCATCGAACCGCCGTAACGATCCCATAATCCAACACGTACCGGACGAAGTTTAAAAGCGTTTCCTTGAGGTTTTGCAGCCAACGCATCAAAATTCAATCCCGATTCTTCCGCAAGTTTTTGTAACACAGAACGAGTTGACGATTGAGCGGGAATATAAATTGTACCAACCGGATATGATTTATTGTTCGCATTAAGCGGGGCGGTCAGCCAATAAACATTTTCTCCCGCTTCAAGCAAACGAGTTGTACCGACAAAGGAATCGTTTACCTGATGGCTGAGTAAATAACCGGCGGGATTTTCTGTTTCAGATATTTTGCCGGAGGGAGGTTTGAGCAATCCCGATATTTTCTCAAACGGTCCATCGAACCCGTCCAAAATACGGTCAAACTCCACACCCATTTGAAACGCTAATGTATATCCGGCAACATCGTAAGGCGGTTTTGGCGGACCGCCGGGGTATTGTAAATCATTCGGATGATCTTGCGGTTCGAGCATGTCACGCAAATGTGGTCGGAATGCTTGCGCCGCTTTGATCACATAAGAACCTGCCGGATAATTTTTTCCTGCAACATTAAATTCCTTTGTGGCACGATGTACATCAACGCCGGCTTTCAAAAGGGCATTGACAAATTTTGTTGCAGTTAGAAAATCCGCTTGATCCGAAGGTATAATGTAACCGCGCGGATCACGGGCTTCGGGAGTCCGTAGTTTTTCCCAAAATTCATAAGGGATCCCGCGACCCCGACCGCGAGCATCAACCGGCGGCTGATAATTGGAATCATTCCTTCGCTGTTCTTCAAGATGTTTTGCGTATTCGGCTTCCAATATTGCAACACGTTTCGGTGTTAATGTCCAATAATCCTGACTACCGCGTTCAATGGAATTTTTTCCCGCCTGATAAATTCGGAACAAAAAATCTTCACGCAATTTGGCGGCAAGATCAAGAATAGCACGTTCACCGGTAATAATGTAATCAATACTTTGGCGAAAATGCCATTCCTGTTTCGGACCAATCGGAAGCGGTTGATCGCCGTTGGGCAGTAATTTTGACGTAATCAACGGAATCGTGATTGGGGAGGGGTTGCCGATGATTTCCGACAAAAGCCCAATCTGATTATGAAAACCTGTTGTTGTCCGATCACCGCCGTTAAACCATGTGGAATAAGATGCCGCATTACGCATTACCGCCCCGGGTTTACCTTCGGCAAGATAGCGGTGATGAACCGCAGAACCGACTAAATCAATTCCGATAAAAACCAACGGATCATTATTGTAATTAAAAGGATCACGAAACGGAGACATAAAAAGTACCGCACCGGCTGGTCCGCTTTGATGTTGATTCCACATAATTTGCGGAATCCATTCGATATACATTTGCCGGTTAATGAGTTCCGTTTCAATTTGGTTGGCAATATAAGAGTCACGATTATTGTCATGTCCCACATATTTTTGATACAAACGCGGAATGGACAAATTACGTTTTTTCGGATCACTTTCTTTCATGTACCAATCCGACACCAAATCCATACCGTCAGGATTGGCGGGAACCAAAAGCAAAATAACATTGTCGAGAATTCGTAACGTTTCAGAATCATTACGGCTGACCAAATCATAAGCCTCAATAAAAAGTGCTTGGGCGTTTACTGTTTCGGTAGCGTGTAATCCGCCGTCAATCCAGACAACGGCTTTTCCTTCGGCTGCCAGTTCATGTGCCTGAGCATCGGTCAGACCTTCGGCTTTGGCAAGACGCACGGAAATTTCCTGATAACGTTTCAAATTTTTATGATTTTCTGGTGAAGTGATGATTGCTATTTTCATCGTTCTTCCTTCCGGTGTTGTTCCGATATCGACAATTTTTATACGGTCGGATTCTTTCGCTAATTTGTTCCAATATTCAATGAGTTGAACATAATTAGCAAGAAAATAATCATCGCCAACCGTATATTCTCCGAATTTCGGTTCGGAAATATCGCCTGAAAATACGACATTTTCAGCAACAAAAATAAACGCCAGCAACAACGCCGACATAACATGTTTTAACAATTTGTGTTTCATAGTTTAGTTTCCTTTAAGTTGAAAATTTTGTAACAATTCACATAAAATTTATAAAAGGCAGGCAATCTTTCTCCGAAACATTGCGCCGGCGTATTGCCGACTTGTACTGTAATTACGGACGGCAATTGAAACCAAAACGTAATGTAACTTTTATTATTTATGTGAACTGTTACGAATTTTCAATTTTAATTGGTTAAATAAATTGGTTAAAACCGGACATTCCGGTTTAACGACAGATGTTTCGTCTTTGGGAAGTAACAACCTATTTTGGTAACTCTTCACGGACAA
>JAISNF010000371.1 GCA_031276415.1 Planctomycetaceae bacterium | reverse complement strand
AAAAAATAACTTTTTAGAAGTTGCCATTAAATAACGTTTTGATTCCACCAATTAAAAATTCCTCTGTGTTCTCTGTGTCCTCTGTGGTTAATAAAAAAAATAGTTATTAGAAGTTCCCTGTGGTTAATAAAAATAAATTTGTGGTTTTTAGAAGTTCCCTTTTGTAATGATTCTTTATTTTTAGGAAAGTACAATATGTATGAAGTCGAAATGAAATTCCGAGTTAGTGATGTCAAAGCGTTTGAGGAACGTCTAAAAGAATTGGGCGGAATCTTGGAACCGGCAGTGGAAGAAGTGGACTCGTTTTATCAACATCCACAACGTAATTTTTCAGTAACAGATGAATGTCTGCGGATTCGCCGGCGGAAATTGCCCAATGGAACAGAAGAAAAATTTTTGACGTACAAAGGACCAAAAATAGATCAAGAAACCAAAACCCGCCGCGAAATCGAAATTCGGATTGATCCACAAGAACCTTATGAGACAATTCTGGATGTATTAGGCTTCAAAACAAAGGATACTGTTCGTAAATTCCGGCGGCGCAGCGAATTACTGATTTCAGAACAATTGGTAGAAGTTGTTCTTGACTTTTTACCGGAATTGGAAAAAAGTGATGGAATTGGAACTTTTGTAGAACTGGAAACAATGGCTTCGGAATCGGATTGGGAAGAAAAACGCAAATTGATTATGAATTTATCAAAAAATTTTGGGTTTTCCGAATCAATTCGGACAAGTTATCTTGGACTTTTGAACAAGGCAAAGAATGTTGCTCCCCCATCTTGACAAGATTCGACAACATGAGAAAATAACGCCTTTGAATATTTCATCGAATTATTTCGTCATTGAATATTTGAATTAGAGGAAAAGATGTTGTTTGAAGAATTGCTCGAAAATTCAACAACTAATTTTTCAGGGCGGTTAGCTCAGTTTGGTTAGAGCACTAGCTCGACAAGCTAGGGGTCACAGGTTCGAGTCCCGTACCGCCCACTCTATCTATTTTACCCTCTTTAACATTCCCGATTTCTTCCACAAAATCGGTGAAATGTTTTGTGAATTTTTGCATAAAACCAAGTTCACGTTTTATAAAATCTTGTTCGGATATTTCTAAATCGTTGTCGTCACAACATCTTTCCAAACCAAGATTTACCTCCGAAACTGCTAGTTGAAGGTTTCGATTAGAACGAATAAAATCGGTCAAATTTTGTCTCATTATATCGTCCTTGTAAACCAGTTTTAGAGCATCGGAAAAACTTCTGATATTTTCCGCGCCAGGCGGAAGTTTAATAGGAAATGCGGGAATTTCGGTGGGAATTTCGGCGGGAATTTCGGGAATTTTAGCGGGAAATATTGAACGGACTAACGACAAAAACATCTTGTTTGTCGAACAAACCATTGACTTAGCAAGTTTAAGCCAACCGTTAGCGGAAGTAGCGGTAACCGATACAACATCTATTACACCGGTCGAATTCCCTAATCTTGCATATTGAACATCATCCATCGGTTGAATATAGTGTTTTTTCCGTATCATTGGCGAATTGCCTAGAATCGCATCAAGTACGGAATCTTTCCAACCTAACCGCTCTTTATCAGTTGTAAAACTTGCCCGGAGATTGATAAAAAATTTGTCCCAAACTTCCAAACCGGCATTTTCCATATAATCACTGATAATTTTACCGGCATTCATACAATTATGATAATGCTCAAAAACATATATCTGGTCAGGTTTTCTTTTTAATCGAATTTTTTCTAAATGGGGAAGTAATTCACTAAATAACGGAACACGCCGTTGTCCCGTTTTACCGTCAACCCGAAAAATACCAATTGTTTGTTCCGTATCTTGATATTCAAAATCAGACCAACGTAGTTGCAAAATCTCCCCGCGCCGAAGTCCGGCATAACGGGCAAACGCAAGAATTCCGCCTAATTCAATATTGTCTCCCATTGCCTTAATTGTTTTTTCTATTTGTTCACAAGAAATATACACTTCACGATCAGGATTACCTTCGGTGCTACCTCCCTTTACTTTTTCAAACGGCGATTTTTGCAAATAACCACAATCGACCGCATAGCAAAAAATAGTTTTGAATGTTGTAATCGCTCTGTTTGCCGATGATTGTTCTAATTTACCCTTGCCTAGTGTGCGTTCATTGACTAAATAATTACGAATGCCGCTAGTCTCCGCATAGGTAATCAAATCAATACGCTTAGTTTTACCAAAATATTCTATTAAATAGTTACAGTGACGTTTATCTACAAGAAGTGTAGAATCTTTGACATCAGAACGTGTTGCCATAAACTGTTTAATCAATTGCGAAACAGTCGGAATTTTTTCATCCGGTTTTCCTTCAATCAGTTTATGTTCAATCAATTTGTCACGTAATTCTGAAGGTAACGATTCAACCCGCAACGCATCACGTTTTGATAAACGTATCCCGAAACGTTCAGTATCGGAAAGAAGTTTAACCAACTCTTCAAATTCCAACACTTGCGTTTTTTCGTAACGACTGGAAAGTGAAATCTCCCGACGTTCTTTTTGTTTGGTCACATACGAAATACGCCATGTTCCCGACTTCGTTTTACCTGCCATGATTTATGCCTCCATAACGTAACAATCTACTCCATGAAATAATGTAATGAAAAAAATATTCCGCAAGCCGTTGACAGCGTTAATGGTTTCGCAATAGTTCGACCCAAAGCAAGCGGAATACTTATTGTGCGAATACTATTGTTATTCTGATATTCTAAAAGCGTCACCGATTAGAATATTATTGAACTGTATTAACCTTATTATAATCGGAAACATGTTAAATTGTCAACAACAAAAAATTGTAAAATTAAATCCTTTTTTTATTTCTTTTATAAAATCGAAACTGAAACTTACCCAAGCGCACACAAATTACCTAAATTAAAGGGGGGTAACTTTTCACGAGCAAGTTTTACGGAAAATCTTTAATTAAATTATCAATATTTTTTATGATTTATGTAATGGTTTATTCTATGTTCCTTCGCAGTAACCGGACAAAGGGAAAATTACGTTCCAAAAAAATTTTTTAATAACTCTATTGGTTACGCAAAACACATCAAAAAATTTTTTTGTCACGCAATTTTCTATCCTTTGTCCTACGTTGTTTTACGGAGTACCGTAATAATGAGGGGTTAATGCGAACAAAAAAGGGGGCGTATGTTTTCCCCTTTCCCGCCCCGCACCTTCCCAGCCACAGGGTGAGGAAGGTGCGGGACGGGAAAGGGGAAAACGGAACACGCCGGAAGTATCGGCTTATGCCGTATCTTTACTGTATCGTTCCCATGCCTCCTTTCGTTCCTGTTCTAATTCCGACATCGTTGTATCCGCACTAATTCCGTCTTTAATTTGACGTTCTGCCGCACGCTCATTTGTTCTATCAAATATTCGTAATAAATATCTGTCAATCTCATTATGCAATATTTCACGAAAACGCTTGACGTCTTTTTGTTCGCCATACCGCAACGCCGCCGCCGAAGCAATACATCCAGCCGCTTGTCTTTCCAACGCTACCGGATCGCACGGAACAGAATCATTACGTGACCATGTAACCGGTTCACGCTTTACATCCGAACCCGGAAAATAACGTTTGAATAAATACCGCACTTCAACCCAAAGCGGATGAATAGACGCCGTGTTCTCATGCCCCCGAACTCTTGGTTTTTCCAAAATACGAAACCAATGAGACGTTAGCCATTCAACTAACGCCGATTCTTTATGAAATAAATCTTTTATCGTATCAATTTTCAAAGAACGCAACGCATCCCGGCGTAACCGAAATTCAATTCGTGTTACACCACGACCATCACCAACACCACCGCCACAATCAAAAACATGTTTTTTCAGTAAAGCGGCTTTTTCAACATCACGAGTTTTAGACAACTCAGCGAGTTTATCGTAAATACAAAGTT
>JAISNF010000346.1 GCA_031276415.1 Planctomycetaceae bacterium | reverse complement strand
CCCAATCGACCGGAACAAAATTTTTGCGTTCCGTTCCGTTCATTCCAAGAGCGGCGAGCAGATTTCGCCCGCTGGTTGAACCAAGCGGAAGCCGCCGAACCAACGTGTGAGCCAATTTCAAAACCGCATAAAAACCGTGAAATGTTGTCGTGAACGCTGTTTGTGAATCGCCGACAACAATCGAAGGACGATACACGGTCAAATGTTTCAGATATTCTGCGGCACGAACCATTTTTTCCGCAACAAATTTACTTTGTTCATAATCGTTTCGCAAAGACTGACCGGTATCAATTTCGTGTTCGTAAAATTGTTTGCTGGAACCGGCAACGTAAGCGGTCGAAAAATAGTGTAAATTTTCAATTTTTGTATCACGGCACAATTCAAGAATACTTTGTGTTCCTTCAATATTGGAACGCCAGGGTTCGGCGTTTGCCGAGCCGTAAAACACAAGACTTGCCGCACAATGAATCACTGATTGGCAATGTTGCGCAAACCAATCACGATGTTCTTTATACCAATTCTTATCGGAAAGATCGCCGGAAATCACCAAAGGACGAGATATTGATTCATTATATTCGCGTTCCCAATTTGCTACGATTTTATCAATACGTTGTTCGGCGTTTAATCGTTTTGATGGTCGTACCAAAACGGCTAATTGATAATTTTTTCGCAACAAATTACCGAGAATATAGGAACCAAGTAGTCCGGTGCTTCCTGTCAGAAAATGATATTTTTTAGTCATGATGTTGTGTAGTGTTTGTTAAAACAGATCGGGCGAACAGTTTGACCTGAATACAGATCATAGGATTGATCGGGAAACGTTCCCCAATTTATTTTTTTTGTACACATTTTCTCAATGATGTTTTTTTGTGCTCAATGATATTTTTTAATACGATAAAATTTAATACGATAAAACAGAAATCAACCGTTATTGTTTCTTTATTGTGAACAAGTTTATGAACAATATTTACGAACAATATGTGTGATTGTTTTATGTGATTATTACTTTTTACATTGAACAGTATAATATCAGTTAGTGATGATACCAGTTATTCCTTTCATAAAAAATTGCCGATTTTATGAAAAATTCCAATAATAATCGTTCCAATCTGAAATTTCGTTATAACACAAAATTTCGTTATAATACAAAATTCTTGTGAACTTTGTGTTCTCTGTGGTTAAACTTTTCTGTGGTTAAATAAAAATCCGGTTTTTAGAAGTTGCTTTTTAGTTAATGACCGAGAACGCGTTTTGCTTCCAAAGGCGAAGTTTGACCTGTTTCGATGAGACGCACAACATTTTCAACAAGTAACGTCATTCCCTGTTCCTGTGCCAATTGTTGAATAATTCCTGTTGCGCGGCGTTCAAGAACCGCACGGGCAATCGTTTCATTTTCAAGCGGCAAAATCTCTGCAACCGGAATTCGCCCCGCATAACCGGTTCCACCACAGTCAGAACAACCACAAGGTTCAAAATATTGTTGAACCGTTAAATCTTTTCCCTGCAACCGGATTTCCAATTGTTGCTCCACTTTGCTTGAACACGAACAAAGCCGTCGTAATAACCTTTGGCAAAATAAAAAAGCAATACTGCTCCGAAGAACAAACGGCTCAATACCAAGTTCCAGAAATCGTCCAATAGATTCCGCCGCACTGCCGCCATGAAATGTACTGATCAAAAGATGTCCGGTCAACGCCGCCTGAAATGCCGCTTCCGCTGTTCGCCGCTCCCGAATCTCGCCAACCATCAATACTTCAGGATCCTGCCGCATCATGTATTGTAACATCCGATCAAGCGAAAGTGTACGAAATTTTTCGCCGTGTTTTGTTGCGTCGGAATCAGGATTTGATGAAACTTCAATTTGCGCTACACCGTCAATCGCATGTTCGATTGGGTCTTCCAACGAAACAATACTTCGCGTCGTTTCACGGCAATTCGCCAATTCACGAAGTAAAGCATACGCCGTTGTTGTTTTACCGCTGCCCGAAGGTCCAACAATTAAAACCGCCCCGTTTCGCCGCGCTACCGCTTCATGGAGATGTTGCTGAATCGATTCTTCAAAACCAAGCGATTCAATTGTTTGACACTGATTTTCCGGCGAAAAAAAACGAATAACAATTCGTTCACCAAAAAGTGTTGGGGCGGAACTGATTCGCATTTCCTGAGCAATACCTTCAATCCGCCCGCTCCGAACACGACCTTCCTGCGGAACATCAACTTTATAAGTCAAAAGTCCGGCAAAAACTTTCAGCCGAGCCGCAATCTGACCGGAATGTTCCAACGGCAAACAACCAAGAATGTGCAAAACACCATCAATACGAAACCGCACTTCAACTCCGTTGCGACCCGGTTGAAAATGTATATCGCTCGCAGACAACGCCACCGCACCGGTAAGAATTTTATCAATCAAGATAACAATGAAATCACCCGACTGTTTCCGTGATTCCCGAAGCCATGTTTCAAAATGTTCCGCAACGGTTTGTAACATAATTTTGCAACATGGCAATTAGATTTAATAGATTAATAGTTGAAAACCAAAGATTATGTAATCATTACACTTTAAAATTTAGTTTTCGTCTCACAATATCAATTGATAATTGATTCAAATTGCCCCAGCGGGACATTTCCAATATAGCCGGCGATTTTAACCGCCGGAACTATTGAAAAATTTTTATTCACGTTGTTGAGAATTAAAAAAAAGAAAACCGCAATTTATTTGATTTTGACATTGGGATCCAATTTTTTCTTGGCATTGATTTCTTTGTGAACCGCCTTTAAGTCTTCGGTTGTTACTTCCGCAATAACATTCGGGTCCGGTACAATTGCCCAATTGATTGCTGTTTCGTTTTTATCTTTAACGTCATATTGAAATTCTTTAAAGGTTGCGTGTTGAAAAATCAGATCAATTACCTTTCGTTCAATAATTTGATTTCGGAGAATATCCATTTCGCCCGCCTTTTCGAGGTGCGCCCGAACTCTTTGCGGCGACAATCCGTGTTGCGATGCAATAAGTTTGATTTCCAAATCACAATCTTCTTCTGTTTCTATAATACTTTCGACTTCGGCGATTTTTTCAAGAATAAAATGTTCTTTTAAGGCACGGGCGGTTTCCGTCATAATATTTTGACGTAAAAAATTGGAATAGGATTGAATTTGTTCCTCGCTGTAACCGCTTCGTTGTAATTCCAGAATTTTCCGCCGAAATTCCCGTTCCGACTGGCGTTTCAGCAATCTCGGCGGCAATTCCCAATCAGCACCAACAATCAGTTTTTCTGTAATTTGTTGCCGTGCCTGATTCCGTTGTTCGTATTCCAACTGGCGTTGCAATGTGTCAAGAATCGCATCACGAAAATCACCTTCATTGCTGTAACCGCCAAGACGTTCCAAAAGTGCTTCGGAAAGAACCGGAACATCCAGTTTTTTAACCGCCTTAATTTCAAAAATCACATCAACTGTTTTCCCGCGAAATTCAGGATTGACGGTATTTTCTGTTAAGGTGATTTGTGTTGTTATCACATCATCCGGTTTCGCACCAACCAATAATGTGTCAAAATTTTCGATAGAACCGTCGTGGAACGAAAGAACCGGACGAATCCGAATTGTTTCAAGATCAACCGAAGAAAGAATTTGTCCGTCCGATTTAAACGTCAATTTGGTTTCGACATAATCGTCAAGTTTGGCGGGTTCGGTTTTGTATTTAAGTTCGCCGTGATTTTCCAGAATTTGTTTGATTACGTTGTCAACATCGGTTGAAGAAAAATCCCGCAACGGTTTTTTGAGTTCAAGACCTTTCCATTCGGGAAGTTCAAACTCAGGACGGACTTCAATTTCAAATTCAAAAATGAAAGGTCCTTTATCGGGCAAAATGATCGCATCATACTGAAATTCCGGTTCGCTGATCGGCGTAAAATCATTTTGTTGACTAATTTGCTTCAAAACACCGGTTACTAAGGCATTTTTCACCTGATCGGAAATATCTTTTCGGAAACGTTTTTCAACGAGTTTTCGCGGAGCCATTCCCGGACGAAAACCGGGAACATGAGCAGTTTTTACCAAATCGACAAATTCATTTTGAAAATAACGTTCCACTTCAGACTGCGGAACAGTTACTTTAACATGACGTTCACAGGAACTAATTTTTTTAATATCGGTTGTCAAAACCAGTTCTTCTTTATACTTTTTATTATCTTCAGAATTAGTCATTGCAATTGAAATGATAGAGAAAATTCCGCATTATGAACTCGTTGGAACGAGTTTGGCGAATTTGTGGTGGTAAATTGAATATTGAGGTTGTGAACAAAAAAGCCCTGCCTTTTTGGGACTGGGCTTTGTATTCCGAATTGGAAAACTGCTCCGGCGGTCATTGACCTGATACTTTGTCATTGACCGGAAAAGCGGGCGAACGGGTTCGAACCGTCGACAACGACGTTGGCAACGTCGTGCTCTACCAACTGAGCTACGCCCGCAAAAGATAATTCGACAAAACAAAATAATATTTGAATACTTACTCGAATACTTGCTCGTTGAATTATTTTCGACAAATTATAATCATCGCCATTTAATATTCAAGCGGGGGGCAATTTTTTTTGGTTTTCACTGTTTTTGGTTTTCACTGTTTTGTTTGGTTGTTGTTTTCCAAAGAATCCTTTTTCGGAATAATTGGCGGAATAGTTGGCGGAATAATTGACGGTGCAAGAGATGCCGAACTAGCCGAACTTGCCGAACTAGCCGAACTGTAAAATGGTAAATATTCCGGTTTGGGGATTAAATTTTTTGCCTGATGATAGGCAACGGTTCGGCGTACAACTTCGTCGAGTGATTCGAGAACCATCAATGTTTCGCCGTTGGTCAACGTAATCAATGTATCAGGGCAACGTTCCACATACCGAATCAATTCGGCATTGAGAACAAATTCGTCCTTATTTAATCGCGTCAACAAAATCATTATTAGTTAATAGTTTATAGTGAATAGTTAATAGTGTAGCAAATGGAATTATTGTTAGTTAATAGTTAATAGTTAATAGTGAATAGGCAATGTTTCGCCTACCAACAATAATTCCGCTTGCGCAACTATTAACTATTCACTATAAACTATTAACTATTATGTTATTCTTAGGAGGGCGTCGATCATTTCGTTGGAGGTGGTCATAATTTTGGCGTTTGCGCGGTACATGGCGGAGGCAAGAATCATGTTGACGATTTCGCCGCCCATATCGGTATTCGAGAGTTCCAACGCATTGCTTTTAATTGTTCCAACACCGGTCGTACCGGCAATTCCAATAATCGGATCACCGGAATTTGTACTCACTTGATATAAACTTTCCCCCGATTTGAACAAGCCTTCCTGATTACGGAATGTCGCCAAAGGAATTTGCCCAAGAGTCCGGCGCGTGTCACCGCCAAGACTGTCAAAAATTCCCCAAATCGTTCCGTCTTTGTCAATAGTAAAATCATACAATGTTCCCGCTCCCACACCGTCATTTGTTGTTTGGTGTAATTCCGGGTTTTCTGTTGCGAGAGCCATTAAAGCGTCAATATTCATTTCAAATTCAAAATCCAACGGACTTGTTGCTGCTATTTGGGTACGTTGTACGGAGATTCGTTTATTTGAAGCGTCAATCAAACGTCCGTTTTGGTCAAAGCGGATTGTTCCTGTTCCTGTGGCAATTGCGGAACCGTCAAGCGGTTGATTCGACGAAGAATCCGCATACCAACGATAAACTGTTTCGGTATTGCTTTTTGATTCCAGTACCATTGTTAATCGTACATCAACCGGAGTTCCGAGCGAATCGAAAACCTGCAAATCACTGGAAACACTGCTCCCAAGTGCATCCTGTTTGTTGTTTGGGTCTTGTCCCCAACCAAGATCAATCTGGCGGGTCAGACCATCAGCCGTTTGCAAAATCATATCATTGGCGTCAAATTCCAACGCATTTTCCACTCCGCTGTTACCGACAAAATAAAATGATCCGTCAATAGTTGTTGAGCCTTGCAAACCGTTCCTGATATTTTTTCCGATATTTCCCTGATCCGGCGGAATACCATCGGCGGCGTTACGAATACCAAAAGATTCGTCCAGAAACTTCAAATAATCTCCCACTGTTGTTTCCGTTGTAATTTCCAATGTTTCCCAACGTAATTCCTGACCGCCTTTATTGGGTTTAAGAGTTAATGTTCCTTCGTCGAAAAGCCGGATAAACTGATCGCCTTCATATTTTCCGACATCAAGCAAACGTGTTGTGTTGTTAATGGTAACATTACCGCGTCCGGCTTCGCTGATTTCAAGATTATTGAGCAAGGTGGTGTTGGAAGTTCGGTCAATAATTGTTGCGTTTGTATCCATGTTGGGAATTTCGGCAACAAGACGAATTTCTGTGGGATCAATACCGGAAGTCCGGTAAATCCGTCTGCCTGTCCATGCGTCGGGATTGTTTGCCGGATCAACAGTGGGAATATCCGACAATAATAATTGTCCGCCTAAATTGAGTTGGATTTCATCACCGATTTGAACCGGTCGGCTTTCATTTCCGGTATTGTCTGTGTAGGTAAGATAATACGTATAACTTTCTTTTGCGCTTAACCGGTTTTGTTCGAGTTGCCGGTAATTAGGTTGCGATGTATCGGTAATTGATGCGGTTGAGCGGGTATCGGTGAAATTGTTGATATTGGGAGCGAGTTCGGCAACCTGGTAAAACGAATGAGATTCTGTGGCGTTACCGGAATAAACCGCACGATAAATCCGAAGTGACGAATATCCGTCAGGAATATCGGGCAAATTTGTTAATGAGACGGCATTTTGACCGGATTGTACAGTGATTGGATTTGTTGGAGCCGAGTAATCCGATTCAATTCCATTGGCGTCAACAAAAGCAAAACTGTAAAAATAAGTTCCCGATTCGACTGTTCCGGTGGCGGCGGTTCCGCCGACTGTTGCTGTTGTTTCGATATTGGGAACGGGAAGAGCCGTTACGGTCAGATTTTGTCCACTTTCCGGCAATGATTTTGAAAGATCGGTCATTGGGGCGGTTCTTAGGACGGTACCTTGAGTTCCGGCGTCACCAACCGCATCGACAACTCCTTCAATAGTAATTTGTTGAGTTGTTTCGGCGATGTGCATTTCGCCAATAGGAATCCGTAAATTGGTTAATTGATCTGTTTGAATCCGAAATTTATCATCAATTCCATAACCTGTTACATACATTCCGGTATTGGTTACTAAATCGAGATTGCCGTTTACTTTTAACGCTCCGTTTCGGGTGTAATATTGCCGCGTATCATTGGGCGCCTGAACAATTAAAAAACCGTTACCGTTGATAGCAATATCGGAGTTGGTCATTCCTTCTTTGAAGGTTCCTTGCGAAAAATCCGTAGAAACACCGGCAAATTCAACTCCCATACCGATTTGTGTCGGATTTGTTCCGGCGGAATATCCTTGTCCCGGAACGGTGCCGTAATGGTAGTTATAAGCCAAAAAGGATGCAAAATCTGCTCGTTCCGATTTATAAGCGATGGTGTTGGCGTTGGCAAGATTATCACCGGAAACATTGATTGTTTTTTCAGAGGCTCGCATTCCCATGCTGGCAATATGAATTGCAGACGCTAAATTAAGTCCCATGATAGCGTTAGAGTAATATAAATTAGAGTAATATAATCGGAACGGAAAACGGAAAAGAGATACAACTCTTTTTATTTGCGAAAGGGAACTTCTAAAAACCACAAATATATTTTTATTAACCACAGAGGACACAGAGAGCACAGAGGAAATTTTTAATT